>JAWBOD010000001.1:0-37119 GCA_039000735.1 Candidatus Aenigmatarchaeota archaeon
TTAAAGTCGATGAAAATGTAACAATTTACACAACGCCTAAAACTGCTAAAATATTTGACATATCTAATGAAGGATGGGTTAAGGCAGAATGCGTTCCACCAAATGCTACCATAGATTTTTATCCTGTTATTTATGCAGATAAAAATTATGTTTTTTGGGGTTTAGACGAGCCATTAAGTTTTTCAAGTAATGCATGGGAAATTTTTGATAGAGCTATATTATATGTTTTAAATGATACTGCTTGGTTAATAAACGCTTTTGCTTTACCAAGCGTTGCAACCATTAATCAGGATGTTTTAATTTTTGCAAATGTAACTCAAAATGGTAAGCCAGTTTCAGGAACAGTTAATTTTACTGCCGATGGCCTTAGCGGAACCATGAGCTATAATGGCTATTGGATTTCTTCAATAAAACCTTTAGAAGAAAAGCAATACATTATAAGAATAAATGCGTATTCAAAATCATTAAGAGGTTCTTTTGATTTGCCTTTAAATGTTGGTAGCTTAAACATAGAATTGCTTACACCTAACTTTAAGCCGTACTCAAGATATTTTTTAAGCGCAAAAATTCAGGGGGCAAGCTTAGCGTCTTATAGGATTTTAGACCCATTTAGTTATAATATTTTGTTTCAAGGAAGTTTAGATTGCCAGAACAGCTTATGCAATGCTACAATTGAAAACATGCCGAATTTTAACAATTTATTATTAGAGATAACTGCTTCTGGAAGTGGAAAGGTAGGAGGAATTTTAAAAATATTAACAAAGGAAAGCTTAGCAACAGATAAAGATGTTTACAAGCCAGGGGAAACAATAAAAATAGACCTTTTTTCTGAAGGAATAAATCAAGCAAACTTAACAATAATAAAACCTGATGGAACAAAAGAAACCCCAGGCCCATTGCCAATGGATTTCGTATCAACAAATCATTTTAGCAAAAACTATACTCTTAACGTAAATTCTTTAAACGGAACTTACATTATTTTTGTTAAAACTCCTAAGGAAGAATACAATAAAACAATAGATGTAATTGCTTGGAGAGCTTATGCTTATTTAAATAAAAATAACTTTGATGTTTTTGAAGACCTTTTGCTTACAGTAGGAACAGCAGATGCTCCTAGCAATTTAGACATTTATGTTTTAGCTGAAATAACAAGGCCAGATGAAACAAAGATTTCCTTAGGTGAAAAAACAATAAAGTCAAACAGTGCTTGTAACTTTTCTTATTACATTCCAAAAGGTTATCCAAGTGGCATATCAAAAGTTAAAATAAGCTTAAAGGATTCTTTTAACAGAACATCTAACTTAGAATTAAACTTTTCAACAAATATAAGTGTTTTGCAACCAAGCCTTTTTGTTACACCATCAACCATATCTGTAACAACAATTCCAGAAAAAATGGTAGAAAAAACATTTGTTCTTGAAAACACGGCAACAAAAGAAACAAAAATAATTACAAACGCAACCTTAAAGGCCTTTATTAATGCTCCAGCATCCTTAGGCCCAAAAGAAAAAGCTAATGTTAAGGTAATAATAGATACAAGGCCTTACTCTGAAGGTTTTTACACAGAAAAAATTAATTTTTACAGCCAGGTTGGTGACGCAGAAATAACTGTAAACTTAGAAATAATTGGTAACATTGAATTAAAAGCATCTGAAAAACTTGAAGAATTAAACTCTTTGGAAAATAACATTACTTACTTAAGTAAGCTTTTAGTTAATGTAACAGATGCTTTAAAGCTTTTAAACGAAACTAAGGAAACTTTAAATGATGCTGTAAGAGAATATAGAAATGAAAACTTTGTAAATGCAAAAACTAAGTTTGATGAAGCTTTAGAAAAAGCTAAGGAATTGGAAATTGTTGTAAGCAATCTTTATCAAAATGTTCCAGACTATAGCTTTGTAATATGGTATTTTGCCTTAGCAGTTGTTGTAGTGATAGTAGGATTAACTGTTTTTAAGATTAAAACAAGAAGAAAAAAACAAAAAGTTAAAAAAGTTATTGTTAAGAAAGAAGAACCAAAAGAAGAGATTTTCTTTGAACCAAAAGGCGGAGAATATAGAACAGAATATTATTAAAATATTTCTAAATTAAATTTTTATTATGCCAACAAATGTTACAGTTGAGTATGCAAAAGCACAGCAAAAATATTTAAATGCAAAAACAAGAGAAGAAAAGATTGCTGCTTTAGAAGAAATGATAAGTGCTGTGCCAGATCATAAGGGTACTGAAAATCTAAGAGCACAATTAAAACAAAGGCTTGCTAAGTTAAAAAGGCAAGCAGAAGCCAAGGTTGCTAGAAAATCAATAACAATTCCTAAAGAAGGCGATGCTCAAGTATGCATAATAGGCTTAACACAGTCTGGAAAATCAACCTTGCTTTCTAAGCTTACCAATGCTAAGCCAGAAATCTCTAATCATCCTTACACAACAACAAAGCCAGAAATAGGAACTTGTGATTACGAAGGTGTTAAAATACAATTAATTGAAATTCCTTCTTCCTTTGAGTCATCAGTAATGAACATAGCACAAAATGCAGACTTGATTATTTTGCTTTATAAAAATGAGCAAGACCTTTTAGAATTAAAAAATGTTTTGTCTAAGTTTAGAATTAAAAAGAATTTTATTGAAGTAAATAGAGATGAAGAATTAGAAGAAATTAAAAGCAAGATATGGAATTCTTTAAATTTAATAAGAGTTTATTGCAAAGAACCTGGCAAAAAACCTGAAGAAAAACCAATGATTTTGAAAAAAGGATCTACAATTAAGGATGCAGCTAAAAAATTACACAAAGACTTTTTAAAATATTTTAGATTTGCAAGGGTTTGGGGATCTTCAAAGTATCCAGGAGAAAAGGTTGGCTTAAGCTATGAATTAAAAGATAAGGATATTTTAGAAGTCCATATAGGTTAACCTTTTATAGTTTCTAATTAAATTATTATTATGGTTAATGAAGGTTTGCCAGAATCTTGGTATTCTCAAATTGAGAAATCTAAAGAAAAGGCTAGAAAATTTTTAAAAAAGGTAATAGCTGTTGATTTAAATGACTCAATTTTAGTTGGTGTTTTAAATGATGTTTCTCTAGATAAGCTTTTTAGGTTAAAGTATCCTTTTTGTAAGTTAACCTTAATTAAAGCAAAAAAGTATAGCTTAGATGGAAAACTTGAGAAACAAATAGAAGGAGAACAAATATGTTTTGTTAACAAGCCACAAATGATTATGGATATGGAAGAGCTTTCAAAAAAATTCCCTGAAATTCATGAAGATATTCATGTTGATTTAAGAAGAGGAAGGTTTGGTTAAATGGCCCTAAAGCAAATTGAAGACAAAAAGAAAAGCGATATGACAAGATGTCCGAGGTGTGGAGAAGAAGCTATTTTAATAGATGGAAGATTTGTTAGATGGTTAAATTGCCCAAAATGCAAGTTTAAAAAGCTTTTAGAAAAGGAAGACGAAACAACAAAGGTTAGGGTTAAAGATATTTAAAGTTTGACTTTCTTAGTTTATGGAATGAAAAGAAGAGAAAGTTTAGAAATTGTAAAGGGTTTGTTAGATTATTTGGTAGAGCCTAATTCAATAACTTATATAATGAGAAAAAATAACTTAAGCTTTGAGCAGGCTAACAGCTATTTAAATTCTCTTATAAAAGTTGGTTATTTGGAAAAAATAGAAAGTCCTGTTCAAGGCAATTCAAAATATGCATACCAAACAACAGAAAAAGGTTTACGTGCTCTTGAAGTTATTAAAGATGCTTCTGAAATTATGAAAGAGATTAAGAAACATTTATAATATTGAAAATAACAATTCTTAATATGCTTAACAATTATTCTAGCAAAATTAAAAAAGCTTTAAAGGGAATAAAAATAGGAGATAGAATTTCTATTACAAAAGGTAAGCAAAAATATGAAGGATTGCTAATGCCTAGGCCAGAACTTGGAGACAAGGATTGTATTGTTTTAAAGCTAGACAATGGTTATAACATAGGGATAAGATTTGAGAGGGGGATAAAAATTGAAAAAAGCAAAAAACCTGAACCAAGAGAAATTAAAAAGGAAATTGAATTTGAACTTGGAAAGGAACATTTTAAGGCTTTAAGCTTCGATGAAAAAAATCCAAAAATTTCTATTTTAATGACAGGTGGGACAATAATTTCTAGGGTAGATTACAGAACTGGTGGGGTTTATGCTTTAGAAAAGCCAGAAGAGCTTTTAACAAATGTACCAGAACTAAAAAATATTGTTTACATTAAAGATGTTTTAAGCCCATTTAAAAAAATGTCTGAAGATTTTGATTATAAAGATTGGCAAAATTTAGCAAAGATTGTAGCCAAAGAATTAAACAAAAATGAAGGCATAATAATAACTCATGGTACTGATACAATGCATTACACTTCTGCTGCTTTGTCTTTTATGCTTAAAAATCTTTACAAGCCAGTTGTTTTAGTTGGAGCTCAAAGGTCAGCCGATAGAGGAAGTTCTGATGCTTTTATTAATTTAATTTGTTCTGCTTACGTTGCTAAATCAAATATAGCAGAAGTTGGAGTTTGCATGCATGGTTCAATTGATGATCAATACTGCTATTTTATTAGAGGTACTAAATGTCGTAAGCTTCATAGCACAAGAAGAGATGCCTTTAGGGCCGTAAACGAAATGCCTTTAGCAAAAGTATGGGTAGATGGTAAAATTGACATTTTAAATAAAAATCATAAGCAAAGAAACAATAATGAAGAAGTAAAAGCTGATGTAAAGTTTGAACCAAAAGTTGCTTTATTAAAAACTTATCCTGGCAGCGAACCAGAAATTTTAGAATTCTTAGTTAAAAAAGGCTATAAAGGATTTGTTATTGAAGGAACAGGAATGGGTCATGTTCCAACAT
Organism: Candidatus Aenigmatarchaeota archaeon; assembly: GCA_039000735.1. Taxonomy (GTDB): domain Archaea; phylum Aenigmatarchaeota; class Aenigmatarchaeia; order Aenigmatarchaeales; family Aenigmatarchaeaceae; genus JAWBOD01. Next base: position 4,873 of record JAWBOD010000001.1, read on the forward strand.
TTGCTAAAAAATCCTGGATACCAACAATTAAAAAATTAATAAAAGATGAAATACCTGTTGTTATTGCAACGCAAACAATTTATGGTAGAGTTAACACAAACGTTTACACAAATTTAAGAATTCTGTTTCACGAAGCTAAGGCCATTCCTGCAGAAGATATGCTTAGCGAAACAGCTTATGTAAAGTTAGGTTGGGTTTTAGGACACACCAAAGATTTAGATAAAGTTAGAGAGTTGATGCTTACAAATTTGGCAGGAGAAATTACTGAAAGGAGTGAAATAGAAGCCTTTTTGGTGTGAAAATGAAAAATTATGAAGAAATTGGTTTTAAATGTGGTTTGGAATTACACAACAGATTAAATGTTAAAACAAAATTATTTTGCAAATGCAAACCAAGTTTTTCAAATGAAAAGCCAACTAACATTATATTAAGAAAGCTAAGGCCGGTGGCTGGCGAGACTGGCCAAGTAGATGTAGCTGCTATGCACGAGTATTTAAAAAATAAGAAATTTTTATATCAAACCTTTCCAGAAACTGTATGCTTGGTTGAATGCGATGAAGAACCAATACATTCTTTAAATCAAGAAGCTTTGGAAGTTACAATACAGGTAGCAAAATTATTAAAAGCAGAAATTCCAGACGAGATTCATGTAATGCGCAAAATTGTTATTGATGGTAGTTCTGTTTCAAGTTTTCAAAGAACTGCAATTGTTGGCTTAAATGGAGTTTTAGAAACCTCTAAAGGCATTGTAAGAATAACAAACATTTGCTTAGAAGAGGAATCTGCTGGTATTGTTGACAAGGCTAACGATGAAGTTACTTATAGACTTGACAGGCTATGCATACCTTTAATAGAAATTGGCACAGCTCCGGACATTAAAACACCAGAACATGCAAAAGAAGTTGCTGAAAAACTAGGAATGATTATAAGGTCTACAGGTAAAAGTCAAAGAGGCTTAGGCGTAACAAGGCAAGACTTAAATGTTTCTATAAAAGGTGGAGCAAGAGTTGAAATAAAAGGTGTTCAAGAACTTGACATGATACCATTAATAATAGAAAATGAGATAAAAAGACAACAAGATTTGATAGCTAGAGGCATAAAGCCAAAAGAAGAAACAAGGGTTGCCAAGGAAGATGGAACAACAGAATATATGAGACCTTTGCCAGGAGAATTTCGAATGTATCCTGAAACAGACAGCTTACCCATAATTATAACAAAAGATTTTATTTCAAAAATAAAGACACCTGAAACCTGGGAGGAAAAGGCAAAAAGATTTTCAAAATTTTTACCTAAAGAAATGGTAGATCAAATATTAAGAAGTGAGTATTTAGATTTGTTTGAAAAGTTTTCTAAGAATTACGATCCTGTTTTAGTTGCAAACACATTTATTTCTACAATAAAGGATTTAAAAAGAAAAGGTTTTGTTTTTGATTTAAAAGAGGAAGAATTTGAAGAATTATTTTCAAATATAAATAAAAAAATATCAAAAGAAGCAATACCAACTGTTTTAGAAATTGCTTGCAAAGAAAAAATTTCTATTAAAGATGCAATTGAAAAAAGTGGTTTAAAGTTTTTAAGCGAAGATGAATTAAGAAAGTTAATAAGAAAAGTTTTTGAAAAAAATCCAAACCTTGTTAAAGAAAAAAGAGTTTCTGCCCTAATGGGAGAAATAATGAAAGAAGTAAGAGGTTCTGTGGACGGAAAAATAGTTTTTAAAGTTTTAAACGAAGAATTAAAAAATAAAAATTAAGAACCATAAAGCCTTTGTAAACCTGCTATGTCACCATATTCTAGTGTTCTTTTCTTAGTTTCTCCATAATCGCTATATCCGTACATTGTTTGTTCTGAGCAAACACTAGTGTATAAATCTGCTAAGCCTATTCCATGACCTGTTTCATGGGTTGCTATATTTTGCCAATCCATTACTGTTGGGTCTTTAGTTGCATCCCCCCATTTAAAATCAGAATCAAACATAACATCGTATTCAACTATTTCTTTACTTTTTCTTGTATACCACGTTCTTGTTACTGCTATAACGCCTGATTGTGGGTAATTACCATAACTATATTCATTTCTTCCATCAGGGGAGCTATCAAAGTTTGCCGAACCGTCTATTTCATAGCTTCCAAACAAGTTAGTTGATGTATATTTGTCCCACTCATTTGTTGAAGCTATAATAGCAGAAGAATCTATCATTGGGCTTATAACATAGTTTATTGGAAAGCTTTTCCATTTAATACCCATTAACTTATAGCATAGCTGTGCTTTAGATTCAATGCCAACTATTTTTACTGCACCATTTTTGTAATGTATAAAAGTTATGCTGTCCAATGGTTCTTTGTACTTTGCAAATGTTGCTGTTGTTAATACAATTAAGACTGTTGCTAAAACCAGGAGTTTTTTCATTTTTTCACTTATATTCTTTAGTTAAGTAAATATAAAAATTATTCTAAAAACTCAGCAAAATCAATAATCCCATCGCTATTCTTATCAATACCCTCAACAACTTTTGCATAAATTTTTGAATCATACGAATTTCCTTTGCAAATTTCATCAAATTTTTGCAAGAAAGCTAGTATGGCAGCTCTTGTTCCTGCAGCCCTTCTACCAGCCACAACTAAAATTTCTTTTGTTTTTTCAAATGGATTTTTTGTTTTAACAATTATTCCACAACCTTCTTCTGAGTAACTTTTTTTAGATACGCTTGAATAAATGCTAGAATAATAATTTTCTTGATATTTTATTTTCTCAAATCTTATTGGAAGTTTAGAATTTACCTTAGCTGTTATAAAATTTACTCCAGGTCCTCCAATTAATATTAAATTATTTTTTAAATCTTCTTCTTTTACTTCGGTATCTAACTTAGTAGAATTTTCTGGCTTATAATTTAGAAAAGTACCTAAAAGCAAGCCCAAGTCAGTAGCAAACAAACCATCTTTTGCTCTAACTTTAGCTAAACCATGAGGTTCTGGACTTCCCATAATTATTAAAGCATTTAGTCTGCCATCAAGTATAAACGGTTCTAAGAAATTTTTATATTCCTTTTTTAAATGAAAGATTTTTTGAGACTCTTCTAAAGGTTTTAACGTAACTGTAAAGGCATAATCAGATAAAGTATAAAACTTTGCTAAGGCACCTTGCCTTTTTTCTTCTTTTAACTTCTCTACTAAACCTGCTTTTTCTAAATTTCTAATATGATAATAAACTTTTTGCTCATTTACTTTAAGTTTTTCACCAATTTCTTTAGGATAGCTTGGCCTTTCTGATAATATTTTAAGAATTTTCCAAGCTAAAGGCGATAAAGCTACTTTTAATTGCTTTGGCTCTAAAATTTTTGTTGATAAGCTAAAGGTTTTACCATTTTTTTGTTCGATTACAAACATATCTAACCACTAAAAATCATTTTTTAATGATATTATAATTTTTTTAATAATATTTATATTTAAAAATTTTTAAAGCTTATTTATGTGCGGTATAGTTGGATACATTGGTAATAAAAAAGCCTCTAAAATTTTATTAAAATGTTTAAAAAAATTAGAATACAGGGGCTATGATTCTTGCGGTATGGCTGTTTTAAATGGTAATATTTTTATTAAAAAAGATGTTGGAAAAATAGAAAAAGTTAATAAAAAATTAAATTTTTTAAATCTTAAAGGCAAGCTTGGAATTGCACATACAAGATGGGCAACTCATGGAAATGTTACTCAAAAAAATGCGCACCCTCATTTATCAAATAACAAAAAAATAGCAGTAGTTCACAATGGAATTATTGAAAATTATCAAGAACTAAAAGATTTCTTAATTTCAAAAAATTTTAAATTTTATAGCGAAACTGATACTGAAGTTATACCTAATTTAATTGAATATTTTATGAAAAAAAGAAATTTTTTTGATGCGGTTAAGTTAGCATTAAGCAAATTAGAAGGCAGCTATGCTATTGCTGTTATAAAGGAAGGAGAAAATAAGCTAATTGCTGCAAGAAAAGAATCACCACTAGTAATAGGCATCGGAAAAAATGAATATTTTGTTGCCTCAGACGTACCTGCTTTTTTAGAATTTACAAAAAATGTAATTTACTTAGAAGAAAAAGATATTGCAATAATAGACAGTAAAGTAAAGATTTTTAATTTAAATAAAAATTGTTTTGTTAAAAGGCCTTTAAGAACAGTTGATTGGAGTTTAGAGCAAATAAAGAAAAGAAAATTTGAGCATTACATGCTTAAAGAAATATCAGAGCAAGCAGAAGTTATTGAAAAAACAATTAAACAAAGCAAAAATGAAATAAAAGAAATTGCAAACTTTATTAAAAAAGCAAATAAAATTTATCTTGTTGGTTGTGGATCTTCTTTTTATGCATGTTTATCCGCATCTTACAAATTTGCTTCTGTAGCTAAATTAAATGTTAATGCTGTTTTAGCTTCTGAATTTTCAAACTTTAAAAATTTCATTGATTCTAAAACTTTGGTAATTGCAGTTTCACAATCTGGAGAAACAGCCGATGTTTTAAATGCTGTAAGAATTGCTAAAAATGCTGGTGCAAAAATCATTTCAATTGTAAATGTTGCTTATTCTTCTTTAGCAAGAGAGTCTCATAAAACTTTATTTATGAATTGTGGCCCAGAAATATGTGTTTTATCAACAAAAACATACACATCTCAGCTTCTTATACTAACCTTGTTAGCTTATGCTGTTGTTGGAAAATATGAAGAAGGTAAGAAAAAGCTAAAAGATTTGGTAAATTACGTTTATTACTTAACATCTGAAAATGCAAGAAAATATATTAAAAAATTAGCTAAAAAGCTTAAAAATTGTGAGCATATTTACACTATAGGAAGAGGTTTACAGTATCCTACAGCTTTAGAGGCAGCCTTAAAAATAAAAGAGGTTTCTTACATTCATGCAGAAGGATTTGCTGGTGGCGAATTAAAGCATGGAACAATAGCTTTAATTGAAAAAGGAACTCCATGTATAGTTTTTTCATCTAAAGAAACTGAAAAAGAAATTCTAAGTAATGCTATGGAACTAAAATCAAGAGGCGCCTATATTATAGGGTTATCTTCAAACAATAACAAAATCTTTGACTTTTTTATTAAGGTTAGAGAGGCTGAAGAAGCTAATTCAATTTGTCAAATAATACCAATCCAATTGCTAGCTTATCAGTTAGCAGTTTTAAGAGGTTATGATCCAGATAAACCTAGAAATCTAGCTAAAAGTGTTACTGTTAAATAAAAAAATATATAGAAAAAACTAAAAATCTAAACTAAAAAACTAAAATTATTTCTTAATTTTCTTTCCTATAAATCCACCAACTGCACCTAGGATTATACCTGCTGCAATGTACCATGCAAAAGCTGCTCCAATTGCTATTGGACTATTGGCAGTTATCATTCCAGCGAATACTAGTATTATAGAGTCTAATAATGTTCCAGTTGTTGTTGGTATTGGTGCAAATCCCGTTACAATACCAGCTATAATACCACCAATTATACCAGCTATAATACCGTCAATGGCTGCTTTCATTGGGCTTGCCCCCTTCATACCAACATATATTCCTGCTATCAATGCTGCTAATAGAACTGCATAAGCTGCAAACATTCCGCCTATCATACCTAGGATTATTGCCAAGATTACGTATATTATACCTCCAATCAAATATAGTTTAAAGTTCATATTATTCACTTAAAAGAATTAATAATTTCCTTAAATATAAAGATTATGTCTTTCCTATTAAATAAGTAGACGTAAAGTCGTATATTTTTACGTTAATAAGTCTACCTAAAATATTTTCTTTACTTTCTATTAAAATAGGTTTATAAGCAAAGTTTCTTCCAATGTATTGATTAGGTTTTTTACCAATTTCAGAAATCAAAATTTCACCTTCCCAATCTAACCATTCTTTATTTTTTTCTAAAAAAATTTCTTTTGCTAAGCTAGATACAATTTCACTTCTTTCCTTTACAATTTTTGATGGTAGGGGCTTTAGCTTAGAAGCTTCTGTTTTTGGTCTTGCCCCAAATTTTGAAATATTAACGTAATCTGGCTTTATTTTTTTAATTAAATTTATTGTGTTTTTAAATTGCTCTTCGCTTTCTCCAGGATACCCAACAATAATGTCTGTCCATAATTGAAATTTAAAATTCTTTTTAAATTCTTTAACAATCATTTCAAAGTCTTTTACTTTATAATTTCTATTCATTTTTTCTAAAATTTCATTATCTCCAGATTGAACAGGAAGATGCAAAAACTTGTATATTTTATTACTTTTGTAAGCTTCTATTAGGTCTGGGAGGATTTTTAAAACATTTTTTGGATTCATCATTCCAACTCTTACAAAGAAGTTGTTAGGAATTTTTGCTATTTCTTTTAATAAACTTGGTAAATAAAAATTTCCTAAATCTAGGCCGTAGGATGCTGTGTCTTGTGCAGTTAACCATATTTCTTTACAGCCTTCTCTTAAAGAATTTTCAATTTCTTTTATTATCATTTCCACAGGATAAGAAAATAGACTTCCCTTAGCAAATTTAACACAACAGTAAGAACAAGCTGAGTTACAACCAGAAGAAATAGGAACTATGTTTATAATAGGATTTTTTCTTATTTTTGGTAAACAAAGCTTTATTTCTTTTGATTTCCCCAAGTATTCTACTCTTTTTCCTTCTAAGGTTTTTTGAACAGCTTTAACAATTTCTTTAACATAGTGTGTACTTACTAAGCTAGCTTTAGGAGCTATTTTTATCAATTTATTGTAAATTCCTTCTGGCATGCATCCTGCTATAATTAACTTTTTTTCAGGATAAAGCTCTTGCAATTCTCTTATTCTAAATAAAATTTTTTGTTCAGTAGAAGACTTAACATAACAAGTTACAATTATTATTAAATTGGCTTCGCTTTCGTTTTTAGCAATATCAAATTTAGCTTCATTTAGCAAACCGGCCATTATCTCTGATTCTGCTTGCGACGCTGAACAGCCGTAAGTTTCTATATAAATTCTTATCATATTATCAATATTTTATTTAATTTATAAGAAACCATCTTATGAACTAAAGATAAAAATAAAAAAGAAACTTACAAAATTGCTAATATAAGAGGAGTATCTCCTAATTTATTTAATAATGTTGAATATTCAGAAGAAGCAATACCAATAATTTCAGATTATCTCGAGAAAAAGTGTAATTTAAAACCAGAAGATAAAAATACAGTTCAATCTATTTTAAAGGGAAGATTATAATTAATTATAAAGAATATAGATATCTTTAAATATTTTATATATAATTACTTTATAGTGATAATATGGAAAACGAGAGCTGGACTTGGGAAAATGCTAAAAAAGAATTTGAAAAAATGTCTGAGCCCGATAAGCTTGCTTTATTTCAATCATTTGTAAACATTTATACTTTATGTGAAAAATGTAAAATTTTACAAAGTAAAAAAATTAAGAAACAAGGAATAATTCCTATAAAATATAAGCCTAAACCATGGCAAATAGGCATAGACCCTTATGTTGATAAAGAATTGTCTACAGTTCTTGGAAAAAACATTCCTCCTAATATAAGAGGAATGATTGAAGAATACAAAAACAAGCATTTTAATTACGAATGTAAGGAAGCAGAAGCCTTTTCAAGAAACATTTACAATACTTTTAAAGAAATCTTAAGTAAAAATGGTGCTTAATTTTATTCTCCAGTAATGGTTATAACTATTTCTCTTTCCCTTTCAAAAGTATCAAAATTTGCTATTAAAATACTTTGCCAAGTTCCTAAAACTAACTTTCCATCTTCTATTGGAATGGTTTGGCTGTTTCCAATAAAAACAGATCTTATGTGAGAATAAGCATTTTCAGCGTGGTGATAAAAAGCATTTTCAGGGGCAATTTTTTCTAAAGATTTTTTTAAATCTTGTAAAAGCATTGGTTCGTTTTCATTTAATAAAACAGCAGAAGTAGCTCCTAGCACAAATATATTGCATAAACCTTTTTTTATTTTCATTTTTCTAACAATGCTTTCAACTTTATCTGTTATGTCAAAAAAATCTTGAGATTTTATTTTTACTTTTATTTTTTCACTATAAATCATAATAAAAATTACTTTTTATTATTAATAAATAATTGTCGTAGTTAAGTTCATAGGATGATAAAGAAAGTGAAACAAAGAAAATTATTTCAAAGAAAATGCTTGTAAAAGCATTGAATTAACTACTTTGTAACCAGTTTAGCATCCTTTATTTCAAAAACTCCTGAATTGTTTTTCCAGACTTTTTCAGCTTTAGTTATTTCAATTTTTTTAAAAAATAATGGGCAATCCAAAACTAAGCTTTCAAATTCCCCTCCTTCGCCTAGCACACTTAATCCATATTTTTTATTTAATTGAATTAAATCTTCTATGCATTTTTCATCAATTTTTCTTCCAAGCCAACTTTCATTAAATCCTTCAGCAGCAACAGCAGTTATTATTGCATCAAAACCGGAACTAACAATTTCTCTTAAAAGCTTTTCTGGCTCTAACCCCCAAAGTGGTGTAATAAGTTTTAAGTTAAGTTCTTTGCAAACTTTTTCTACTCTTTCTTTTTGATAATTGCTTGAAATTGCTCCGCAAACAACCCCATCTGCATCTAAGTTTTTTAAAAGTATTTCTAAATCTCTTACTTCGTTTTCTTTTTCACCTAAAGACTCTTTAGAAACTAATTGAATGTTTAAGCAACGGGATTGCATTAATGTTAAACCAATGTTAGGAGTATGATACATGTAACTGTAAGGATTTTTAGAATGAATTGTAGCTAAATATTTTATTTCATGGCCTTGCTCTATTGCTTTTTTAATTGCAAATAAAGAATCTTTACCTCCACTAAATAAAGCTATTAGTTGCATAAGAATTTTTAATTTCAAAGATTTATAAAGATAAATTTATAAACTTAAATAACAACAAATTAAAAATTTAAAAAGGGGTGTAACATGCCAAAGGAAGAGTTCAGCGAAAGTGTTCAGCAATTAATGAATAATCCAAAGAATATCCGTAACATAGGGATAGTATCTCACATTCACCACGGATCTTATTAGAAAATTTTCTAATAAGAGTGGAAAAAAACGACGCTTACGGATAATCTTGCAGCAGCAGGAGGGTTGATGGCAAGAGAATTAGTTGGAGAAAGAATGCTTACCTGGATTGATGAACAAGAAAGAGAAAGATTAATGACAATTTATGGTGCAACTGTAACAATGCCGCATGATTTTGAAGGTCAAAGGTATCTTATTAACTTGCTTGATACACCAGGCCATGTTGATTTTGGTGCTGATGTTACTCAAGCAATGAGGGCTGTTGATGGTGCTGTTGTTCTTTGTTGTGCTGTAGAGGGTGTAATGCCACAAACTGAAACAGTTTTAAAACAAGCCTTAGCTGAAAGAGTTAAGCCAGTTTTATTTATTAATAAAGTAGATAGAGCAATACGTGAATTAAAATTAACACCAGAACAATTACAAAAAAGGTTAGCAAACATAGTTATTGATGTTAACAAGTTTATTCAAAGGCATGTTGAACCAGAATTTAGGGACAAATGGATTGTTAAAGTTGAAGATGGTTCTGTTGCTTTTGGCTCTGCTTTAAAAAAATGGGCAATTTCTGTTCCTTACATGCAAAGAACTGGAGTAAGCTTTAAAAAAATTATTGAGTTATGCTCTCAGGAAAAAGATGAAGAACTAGCAAATCTAGCTCCAATGCATGTTATTGTTTTAGATATGGTTATTAAACATTTACCATCACCAATAGAAGCTCAAAAATATAGAATAGCAAAAATTTGGAAAGGTGATATAAATTCTGAAATAGGAAAGCAATTGTTAAATTGCGATCCTAATGGAAGATTAGCAGCAGTAATAACAAAAGTTACATACGATCCACACGCAGGCATGATATCTACTGCAAGAATATTTTCAGGTAAGCTTTCTAGAGGTCAAGATATTTACATAGTTAATACTGGCCAAATAATTAAGGTACAACAAGTTACAACATTTATAGCATTAAGAAGAATACCAGTTGAGTATGTTTTAGCTGGAAATGTTGTTGGTTTAGTTGGTTTATCAGAGGCTGCTGTTGGACAAACTTTTTGCGATCCTAATTATCCAATAGAAGAATTTGAAGCAATTAAGCATATTTTTGAGCCGGTTGTTACAAAATCAATAGAACCAAAGTATCCACAAGACTTACCTAAGTTAATAGAAATTTTAAAAACTTTAAGCAGGGAAGATACCACATTAAAAGTTAAAATAAATGAAGAGACTGGTGAAACTTTAGTTTCTGGTTTAGGCGAATTGCATTTAGATGCAAAAGTTGAAAGAAAAATTAAAGAAAAAGGAATAGAAATTGTTGTATCGCCACCAATTGTAGTTTATAGAGAAAGCATTTTTGGCAAGTCTCCTATAATTGAAGGTAAATCTCCTAATAAGCATAATAAGTTTTACATATCAGTTGAACCAGTATCTCCTGAAATTTATAAGGCTATGACTGAAGGAATTATAAAGGATGCTGAAATAAAAGGAAAAAATCTTGAATTAAGAAAAAAATTAATAGACTTAGGAATGGACCCGGAAGATGCGAAAAACGTTATACTTATTTACAATCATTGCATGCTTTTAGATTGTACAAAGGGAATACAATACTTAAATGAATCAATAGAAGATGTAAAAGCTGCTTTTATGGACGTTGTTGATGCTGGTCCATTAGCAAAAGAACCTTGTGCAGCTTTGATTGTAAAATTACACGATGCAGAGTTGCATGAAGATGCGGTTCACAGAGGTCCTGCGCAAATAATGCCTGCAGTAAGATATCCTATTATTCAAGGAATGCTAAAAGTTGGTGTTACATTTTTAGAGCCAAAGCAAATTTTAAGAATAGATACACCACAAGAATACATAGGAAATGTTACAGCTGAAGTAAACAATAGAAGAGGAGAAATTTTAAATGTTGAACAAGAAGAATATTCAGCTATAATAACTGCTAAGATTCCTACTGCTGAGCTTTTTGGTTTTGAAGGTGCTTTAAAATCTGCAACTGCTGGTAAAGGTTTTCAATCTTTAATGGACGTTGTTTTTGAAAAAATACCAAACGAATTAAGAGATCAAGTTGCCTTAAAGATTAGAGAAAGAAAAGGTTTACCAAAAGAACTACCTAAACCAGAAGTCTAACAAAAACTTTAAATATCTTGCATTAAATAAGATAAAAAGGTGATTTAATGGCTGCAAAACCACACTTAAACTTGGTAACAATTGGTCATGTTGATCATGGTAAGTCTACTTTAGTTGGAAGAATACTTTATGACACAGGAGCTATAAAAGAAGAAGACTTAAGAAAGTTAAAGGAATTAGCTAAGGAGTTAAAAAAAGAAACATTTGAATTTGCTTTTGTTATGGATAAATTAAAGGAAGAAAGGGAAAGAGGAGTTACCATTGATGTAATGCATCAAAGATTTGATACACAAAAATATTATTTTACAATTATTGATGCACCAGGTCACAGGGACTTTGTTAAAAATATGATTACAGGAGCTTCTCAGGCAGATGCTGCTTTACTTGTTTGTTCTGCTAAAGAAGGAGTTCAAGAGCAAACAAAGGAGCATGTATTTTTAATAAAAGTTTTAGGCGTGGGACAAATTATAACAGCAATTAACAAAATGGATGCTGTTAACTATGATCAAGCAAAGTTTAATACTGTAAAAGCAGATGTTGAAAAACTTTTAAAGTCAGTTGGTTACGATACAAGCAAGATATTGTTTATTCCAACTTCAGGATATATGGGAGACAATGTTGTTAAGAAATCTGATAAAATGACTTGGTACAACGGCCCAACATTAGTTGAAGCTTTTGATACTTTGCATGTCCCACCTCAACCAATAGATAAGCCACTAAGATTGCCTGTTCAAGATGTTTACACAATAACAGGTATAGGAACAGTTCCTGTAGGAAGGGTTGAAACTGGAATATTGAAAACAGGAGATACTGTAATATTTGAACCAGCAGGAGTAAAAGGAGAAGTTAAATCAATAGAAATGCACCACGAACAAATACCAGAAGCAAAACCAGGAGACAATGTAGGTTTTTGCGTAAGAGGTGTAAACAAACAAGATATTAAAAGAGGAGATGTTGTTGGTCATGTTAGCAATCCGCCAAAAGTGGCTAAAGAATTTACAGCACAAATAATTGTTTTACACCATCCAAATGTTATAACAAAAGGTTATACACCAGTTTTTCACTGCCATACAGCACAAGTTGCTTGTAAAATAACTGAGATCGTTAAGAAAATTGATCCAAAGTCAGGAGCAACTTTGCAAGAACATCCAGATTTTATTAAAACTGGAGATGCGGCCATTGTTAAATGCGTTCCTACAAAACCTTTAGTTATTGAAGCTAGCAAAGACTTTCCAGAATTAGCAAGATTTGCAATTAGAGACATGGGCCAAACTATTGCTGCAGGAGTTTGTTTAGAAGTTGTTCCTGCAAAGTAATTTTTTAGGTTCTATTTCTTATATTTTTAAATATTAAATAAGTTAAAAATATTTAAAGAGTGTTTTAATGAAAAGAATCAAAACCGGTATTAAAGGTTTTGATGAATTGATAGAAGGCGGATTAGTTAAGGGGTCAATTACATTGGTATCTGGTGCTCCAGGTACAGGAAAAAGTATTTTTGCAATGCAGTTTATTAATGAAGGTTTAAAAAACAATGAAAAATGCGTTTACATATCTGTTTTAAGTGAGAAAGAAAATCAAATAATAGAAGAGGCAAAACAATTTGGGTTTAATCTTAAAAAAGCAAAAATTATTACACCTCAACCAGAAGAGTGGGGTGTTGCAATAGGAGAATTAATGAAAACGATAAAGCCTGAAAGAATGGTAATAGATTCGATTTCTGCTTTTACATTTTCAGATGAAGGAACATTAAGAAGGTTTATGAACGAATTAGCTGGTCATGTAAAGAATGATGGTAATTGTACAGTAATTATAACATCAGAGCTTCCAAAAGAATCTAATTATTTTAGTAGAGATACTGTTAGTGAGTTTATATCGGATGGTGTAGTTGTTTTATCAAAAAAAGTTGTTGGAGATAAAGTTGAAAGAAGCTTAGTTGTTGAAAAAATGAGACAAACTAAGATTAAAGGTGGAATTTACCCAATTGAAATAACAAAAAATGGGATTGTTGTTAAAACAAAATAAATATATATTGAAAATAATGAATTTTTATAATGAAAATTGTAATACTTGGCGCAGGTATATCAGGATTAACCGCTGCCATAACTCTTGCAAAAAATGGCTATGAAGTCATAGTTTATGAGATAGGAAAAAGACCTAAGCCAATGTTTAACGTTTCTATACACTCATTTAGGAATTATGGAATAGAACAAGGAGTAATTAAAAAACTTTCTAAAACAAGTATTAAATTACCTAAAATGGATAAAATTTATAAAATTTTTAAATTCTCTCCTTCATTAAGAAAATCTGAGATTATCTCAAATGATAAACAACCTTTATTTTATTCTTTTCTTCGCGGAAAAGATCCAAGAAGCATTGATCAAGTTTTATTTAAACAAGCAAAAAAACTTGGTGTTGAATTTCATTTTGGAGAAGCAATACCTAAAGAAAAAGCAAATATTATAGCTACAGGACCTAAAAAAGTTGATGGTGTTGCTTTTGGTTATCATTATAAAGACTTAAACGTAGAACATGCAGTTTATACCTTTTATGATAATAGATACGCGCCTCATGGTTATTTGTATATTTTACCTTATAAGAATTCTGGTGATATTGTAACAACAACTTTTTGTTCAAAAAATGAATATCCAAAAATAAAAAAATATTTTTTTAAAGCATTAAAAGAAAATGAAATTATAAAAGAAGCCATTAAAGGTGCTACAAAAATTTGTGAAGTGAGTGGTTATGGAAATTTTGATATACCTTTTTCAGCATTTGTAAATGGCCGTTATTATGTTGGTGAAGCAGCTGGCTTTCAAGATATTTCTAAAGGGTTTGGAGTTAAATTTGCTATACTTTCTGGTTGGTTAGCAGCAAAATCAATTATTAATGAAGAAAGTTATGACAAGCTTTGGAAAAAAGAATTTTTAAATGATTTAATTTATTATTTTAAAAGAAGAATTGTTTTTCATAAAAAAACAAATAACGATTTTGAAAACGATATAATAAATGGTAAAATTTCTAAAACTGAAGAAGAAATTAGAAAAAAACATTCAAAATTTTTAGATTTATTATATCCTTATTATTTATGTAAATGGAAAATTCTTAGAAGAATCTGATTTTTTAAATTCTAAAATTAAAATATAATTATGGCATTTTTCAAAAAATTTATTAATTTTTTAATACACTCAAATATTTATTTAGCATTGGGTTCAGCTTTCTTGCCAATTACAGCATTTACGTTTCTTAAATTACCAATTAAAATAGAACCAATTTTTATAGTATTTACAACTACCATCTTTCTCTATTATTTAAATAGGAGAAGTGACATAGCAGAAGATGCTATTAATTATCCTGAGCGAATTAGTTTTTTTAAAAAATATGGTAATTATTTTCTTTTTTTAACTTTTATTCTCTATGTTGCAGGACTAAGTTTAGCACTTTCTCATAATTTTAAAACTTTTTTTATTGCATTAATCCCATTGTTAATAATGATAGCTTATAGTTTGCTGAGGCTAAAAAAATATTTTTTAATAAAAAATATTTTAGCTTCAATAGGTTGGGCATCTTCATTTATTCTTGCTGGTGCATATTTTAATTTAGAATTTTCATTAAGTGTAATGATAATTTTCTTGTTTTATTTTTTTAGAGCTATGATTAATACTATTTTTTGTGATGTAAGAGATATGAGTGGTGATAAGGCTTTAGGCATTAAAACTTTACCTATAAAAATTGGTATAAAATCCACAAAACTATTTCTTCATTTTTTAAACATTCTTTCTATTTCACTCATCTTGATAGCTTTATTTTTTAAAATAATTAGCGGTGGTTATATTATTTTATTTGTAGCGTTGTACGGATTTTTTTGTATTAACTCTATAAATAAATTTAATATAAAAACCCTTAGTGAGCTCATAGATGGAGAACTTTATATGCTTGGTGGTCTAGCATTATTAGAAAGGGTTTTATTTGTTTAAAAATTTGTTTTAATTTTAAACCTACAATTAAAATGAATGGTGCTTTAAATGAAAATCAAAGATAAAATATCTTCGTGGTTTATAAGAAATATATTAATACCAAAAATGGAAATCATAAATAAACCCGGTTTTATTTTAATGAAATTTCCATTTAAAGAAGAGGAAAGTTTACGTGAAATAGGAATACCAGAAACTTTGTTCGTAAACTTAGAAAAAACAACAATTAATCCTATAGTTTTTTATTCTATAGGAAAAAAATTCGCATATCTTCATGCGTCTATGCTTCAATTACCAACATCAAAAGATAGAAATTTTAAAAATTTTGCAAATTTTTTTGTAAACTATATTGGAACAATTTATGGCCAAATACATCATGATATTAATTTACCAACTAAAACTTTGAAATTATATATGCAAAATTATATAATTTGCCCTAAAAATGGTCTAGGCTACATTTTTTCAGAAGGTGTTGTAGCTGGAATTTGGTCTTATGCATTTCAAGATTATAGCATTGAAGCTGTTCAAATAAAATGTCAAGGTAGAGGAGACAAGGTATGTGAAGTAATTTGCTCACCATCTAAAAAATTAAATAAAATGAAACTTAAATTTTTTATAGTAAGAGATTTAGAGAATGTGAGATTAAACGAAGGATATAAAGAAATGAACAAAATTAGAGAAGCACAATATGCAAAAAATTCTTTAGAAGACTTAATAAACTCTGGATTTATTAAATATTCTTATGGTGTTGTGAATTATAAAGAAGATAGATATTTTCTTTGTGAAGCAAGTTTAATGTATATACTTGAGAGAGAATTAAAAAAATTGAATAATGCAAATAAGATTTTGTTTGATGTTTCTTTTAATTGGGGTAAAGAATTGATTAAAAAAGAGAAACAAGATCCATGCAAATTTATAATGGATTTTATGCCAGCATTAGGTTGGGGTGATATAGTAGTATTAAAGAAAGAAAATAAGTATAGTGTTGTAATATCTTATTTTCCATGGACAAAGTGGGCAGATGAAATTAACTTTACAATGATTAGAGGTATGCTTTCTGGCATTTTGTCTGCCAATAGAAAAGTTTTATTAAAAAAAATTAAAAAAGATATATCTAAAGGTTATCTTAGTTTGTGGTTAAGCGAATAATTTTAATTTAAAAATCACCTTTATTTGCACAAATATTTTATTTCAATTTCTCCTTTACAGATATAAAATCATTAATGAAACCGGGTGTGAATAATTCTTTATTCTTACTTATCAAATCTTCAATTTCTTTAACAGAAAGTCTTTTAAGTTCAATAAATTACCAGTAAAATACCTTATTATTTTATCATTTTCTTTAAACTCATTAAAAATCTTTCCCCAAAACTTTAAATCACAATTAATGCCTAACTCTTCTTTAACTTCTCTTCTTCCATAAACATATACGAATTTTTAGAAAAATAAATATTTCAGTTACTCAAAATTATTTAAATACTTTAACAAATAGAATTTAGATATACAAAATAAAATACTTTAACAAGTACAAATAGAATATAAAGTGATTTAAATGCAAAAAGCAAGAATAAAGTTAATGAGTCCGGATCCAAAAAAGCTAGATGCTGTTTGCAACGAGCTTAAAGCAATAACCGAAAAGTTTGGAGTAGCTATGCGTGGCCCAATTCCCTTACCAACAAAAAAACTTAGGGTTGTAACAATGAAAACTCCATGTGGCGATGGAACAGGACATGGTAATGCAACTTGGGATAGATGGGAAATGAGAATTCATAAAAGAGTAATAGATATTTCTGCAGACGAAAGAACATTAAGACAAATAATGAGAGTTACTATACCTGATGGCGTATCTATTTCTATACAACTTAGAGATTAACGAAATTTAAATAAACTTGTTCTATATTTGTTGTACCATTTTATAAACAAAACAAAAACTACTCCTAAAAATAAGACAAAAAGCATTAAAAATAAGACATATAATGATTGAACAAATTTAATTTGAACACCTGTTGGCACCAATGCCGTTAGAAATCCAATGGAAAATATGCCTAATATAAAGCAAATGCTTAAAAGAAATTCTATAAGTTTGGTATCAATTTCATACTGTGATGGCATAATATTAATAGATTTTTAAAATATAAAAAAATAAATCTAATATGCCGAGATCGCATAACCTGGTAGTGCGCAGGTCTGGAGAACCTGTGTCCGAAAGGACTTGTGGGTTCGAATCCCACTCTCGGCGCAATTTCTTTAACGTTGAATTAGAAATTTATCATAAGTTTAATAATTTTTTTAACTCTTCTTTCACTAAAGAAATATCTGTAGAATATATCATTTTATCTTGTGCTATATTGTTAAACTTGTCTATAGTAAATGGGGAGTA
The DNA here is from genome assembly GCA_039000735.1 of Candidatus Aenigmatarchaeota archaeon. GTDB lineage: Archaea > Aenigmatarchaeota > Aenigmatarchaeia > Aenigmatarchaeales > Aenigmatarchaeaceae > JAWBOD01. The sequence goes on from JAWBOD010000001.1 coordinate 22,394, forward strand.
ACCATGAAATACCCCCTCAACAGTTTTCAGTATTATTCTTGAATAACCCTCATACGAATTTATTCTAACTTCTAAAGGAATTCCACAACCTTCTATAATATAGCTAATTGTTGGCGATTTTGTAAAAGCCTTTATATGAGTAGAAGATGGCCTAAATTCAACAGAAACATATTCACTTGCATCATTAGTTATAGGAAAAATTTTCTTAGGGCGCTCAAAATCTAGCAAGGTTTGGATTTCTTTATTTTCTAGAACTTTTAAAAAATTATTTACAATTCTTTTTAAATCATCTTTTTTAATGCTCATAATTTAAGTTAGCTTAAAATCTATTTAAATATATTAAAATCATATTTTTTTCATGTTTGAAAAAACAGCAATGGTAATACTTGCTAATTTATTGCCAACTTCAGAACAAATAGGTGGAATATCCTTAGGCTTATATTTAGGTTTAGATCCGCTTTACGTTTTGTTAATATCTTTAATTGTTAATTGCTTTTTATTTTTTCCAGTTTACTTTGGCTTAAAATTATTTTATAATAGTTTATTAAGCAAAATAAAGCTTTTTGAAAAATATATTGAAAGAGTTAGAAGAAAAGGCAAGCCTTATGTTGATAAGTATGGATTTTTTGGTTTAACTTTATTTATAGCTTTACCTGCACCGTTAACGGGGACTTATACTGCTTCTATTCTTAGCTGGTTTTTAGATTTAGATTGGAAAAAATCTTTTTTAGCTATAGCTCTCGGATCTTTTATTGGGGCGTTAGTAATTTTATTTAGCTATTTAGGAGTTGTTAATGTTTTAAAGCTAATTTTTAGCCTTTAGTAAAGAAAATTTTATATTTTAATTTTTAATTATATTTTTTGTGAATAAAATTCCCAATGATATTGAAGTAAGAAGAATAATAAAATTTTTAAACAGAAATGGCCTTTTAGACAAAAAGTTCTCAAACAACAGAAATTATTGTGAAATTACAGAAAATGACTTAAGAAGTTCTTCAAAGCATGACTTATCTTTAAATTTTGTTTACAATTCTTTAAAATTTTTATTAGAACATTTTGGTTATAAAGATTTTAACAACGGCCTTTCTAAAAACGAAAAAAAGATTAAAATAGAAGGAAAAGCTTATGAAGCAGCAAAGCAAGCATACAATTTTTTTAAAGATTAATTTTAAATACATTTCTATTCTAATAAGATTAGGAAAGTTTTCGCAGCTACGTGTTCTAATAGATTTAAATAGATTTAAATTTGCAATATTATAAATTGTGAGTTAAATGCCTTATAGAAAAAGACCAACAAGAGGTAGTAAAGCATTTTACCCAAGGAAAAGGGCTAGACGTATTTATCCTAGAATTAAATCTTGGCCAAAATTAAAAGAAGCTAAACCACTTGGTTTTGCTGGCTACAAGGCCGGAATGACTCATGCTATATTAATAGATACAAATCCTAATTCAAAAACAAAAGGTCAACAAATTTCAAAGTCCGTTACAATTCTTGATTGTCCTCCAATTACTATTTTTGGCTTTAGATGTTATACAAAAAATTTAACTTCTTATGATGTTTTTTCTGAAAACTTAAATAAAAATCTTTCAAGAAAGCTAAAAATACCAAAACAAGCTAAAAAATTAGAGGAACAATTAAGTAAGATACCTAAAAACATTACTAAAGTAACTTTACTTTGTCATACAAACCCTACTTTTAAGAAAAAACCTGAAGTTTTTGAGATTGCCCTGGGTGGGACGGTAGAAGAACAATTAAAGTATGCTAAAGAGAACTTAGGAAAGGAAATAAGAATTTCTAATGTTTTTAAGCAAGGTGACTTAGTAGATGTTATATCAGTTACAAAGGGTAAAGGGTTTGAAGGTCCAGTTAAAAGGTTTGGAATAAAAGTTTTAGGAAGAAAAATGCAACAAATGCAAAGACATGTTGGTGCATTAGGCCAAAATGTTCCAGGAAAAGTTAGATGGAATGTTCCTCAAGCAGGTCAATTAGGTTTTCAAACAAGAACAGAATTTAATAAAAGAGTTCTAAAAATAGGAGAAAAAGGTGAAGAAATTACACCAAAAGGTGGTTTTGTTAATTATGGTGTTATTAAAAACGATTACATAGTTTTAGAAGGTAGTGTTCCGGGGCCAAGAAAAAGGTTAATAAGATTAAGATTTTCAATAAGGCCAAAGAAAACTTATCCAGTTGATATTAAATACATTTCATTAGAAAGCAAGCAAGGTGTATGAAATGAAAGTTAATGTTTTTGATCTTCAAGGAAATATTAAAGGTGAAATAGAATTGCCTAAGGTTTTTTATACAAGTTTTAGGCCTGATGTAATAAAAAGAGCAGTTTTAGCGATACAAAGCCATAAAAGACAACCATATGGTGTTGATCCTTTAGCTGGAAAAAGAACTTCAGCTCATTATCATGGTATGAGAAGATCTATTTATACCATGATGAACAGAGAAATGGCTCGAATGAAAAGAATTCATGAAGGACCACCTGGTTTACAATTTACTGCAAGGTTTGTTCCTCAAGCTAGAAAGGGTAGGGAAGCTCATCCACCAAAAGCTGAAAAGAAATGGTGGCAAAAGATAAATGAAAAAGAAAGAATTTTAGCTATTAAGTCTGCAATTGCAGCAACCGTTTTAAAGGATTTGATAATAAAAAGAGGACATAAAATTAACAACATTAATTTACCAATTGTGGTTGACGATTCTTTACAAGAGTTAAAAAAATCTAAGCAAGTAAAAGAATTTTTAGAAAAAATTGGTTTAAAAGAAGAACTTAAAAGAATAAAAAAGAAAAAAGTTAGGGCTGGAAAGGGAAAAATGAGAGGAAGAATTTATAAAAAGAAAAAAGGGCCTTTAATTGTTGTTGCAGAAGATAAAGGCATAATTAAAGCATCAAAAAATATTGGTTTAGATTGTTGCTTAGTTAAAGATTTAAACGCAGAAATTCTCGCTCCTGGAACAAATCCAGGAAGGCTTACAATTTTTACAGAATCTGCAATTAAGAAACTTGGTGAGATTTATGGTTGAAGACAACGAAAAGCTTCCATTAGTTAATCCTTGGTCTATTTTACTGTATCCCTTGCTTACTGAAAAAGCTATTGAAAAAATAGAAAAAGAAAATAAAATTATTTTTGTTGTTAGTAGAAAAGCTAATAAAAAGCAAATAAAATGGGCAACTGAAAAAGTTTTTAATGTTAAGGTTGTTAAAGTTAATACAATAATAGACAGAAAGGGTAGAAAAAAAGCTTGGATAAAACTTTCAAAAGAATATTCCGCAAGCGACATTGCAACAAAATTAGGAATGTTGTGATAAGTATGAATGAAAAAATAAAAGTAAAGGTAGAAAAAGAATTTCAAAATTTAGAAGATTATGAAAAATTTTTAATGAATAATGGAATATTAGAAAAAGACAGTTTGGGAAATTTAAAGCTATCACAAGAAACTTATGCTAAAATTTTTGTTGATGCTTACGGGTTATCAATTGTTTTTAATGATTCTAAACCAGATGAAATTTTAAGAGTATGTTCTAGGCACATTGATGAAACGTACGGATTTGATATACTTAAAAAAACTACAAGCTATCAAGACCTTGTAAGCAGGATAAAAGAACTTCAAAACGAAACAAAAAGGGTGGCTTAATGGGTAAAAGAATAATTTCAAGAGCAAGAGGTCATGGCGGTCCAAGATATAGAGCACCAAGTCATAGATATGTTGCTAAACCAAGTTATGATTTTAATAAAGCAGAAGTTGTTGACATAGTTCATGACCCTGCTAGAGATGCACCTTTAGCCAAACTTAAGGCAAATGGTGAGGAAAAATACATAATAGCAGCAGAAGGTTTAAAAATAGGAGACATTATAGACAAAGAAGAAGTTAAGGTAGGAAATGTTTTACCTTTATATAAAATACCAAAGGGCTATACTGTGTTTGCAATAGAAAATTATCCTGGTTCTGGTCCTAAATTTTGTTGTACAGCTGGAACAAGAGCTTTAATAATATCTCATGATCAAGAAAAAGTTATTGTTCAAATGCCTTCAAAAGAATTTAAAGCATTTAATCCAAATTGCTTAGCTACAATAGGTATAGCAGCTGGTGGCGGTAGAGAAGATAAACCTTTTGTTAAGGCTGGTCAAATGTTTTACCTTGCACAAGCTAGAAATAAGCTTTGGCCAAGATCTTCTGCAGTTAAAATGAATCCAGTCGATCATCCTTTTGGTGGAAGAACAAAACCAGGAACACCTAAAACAGTTTCAAGACATATGCCACCTGGTGCTAAAGTTGGTAGCATATCAGCAAGAAGAAGTGGTAAGAAAAAGAAGTGATAATTATGGCTAAAGTGTTTACTTTTCGTGGAAAAACACTTGAAGAATTACAAAAAATGAGCTTAGAAGAATTTGCAAAACTTTTACCATCAAGGCAAAGAAGAAGATTGCTTAGAGGCTTTAGTGAAAAAGAAAAAAAGTTTTTAGAAAAATTAAGAAAGTCTGATAAGCCAGTTAAAACGCATCTTAGAGATTTTATAATAATTCCTGAAATGGTTGGAAAAAAAGTTTTAGTTCACAATGGAAATAGCTGGGTTGGCGTTGATATAAAACAAGAAATGCTTGGTCATAGATTAGGTGAGTTTGCTTTAACTAGAAAAAGAGTTATTCATAGTGCTCCTGGAGTAGGTGCTACTAAATCTAGTAAATTCCTGCCATTAAAGTAGTGATTTTATGAAGTATGCAATAAAAACAAAGGAAAAAGCTTGCGCATCAAGCACACTACCAATATCATTAAAGAATTCGGTAAAGGTTTGTAGAGCAATAAATAGAAAAAAATTTTCTGATGCAAAAAAGTTTTTAGAAGATTTGTTAAATAAAAAAATAAGCTTAAATGGAAAATACTTTACAAAAACTGTTAAAGAAATTTTAAAGCTTTTAAATCAATTGGAAAAGAATGCAAAAAACAAAAACATTGATCCAAATCCCTTGTTTCTTTTTATTTCAGCACACAAAGGTCCTACCTTACGTAGAGCAAGAAGAAGGTGGAGAAAATTTGGTACGCAATTAAAAATATGTCATATTCAAGCAGTATTAAGTGAGAAGGATGGCTTTGGAAAAAAAGTTCATTAAAGAAGGTATTAGAAATAAAGACATAGAAGAGTTTTTAGCAAATGAGTTTGCTAAAGCTGGTTATAGTCATTGTGAAATTCAAAGAACACCCTTAAGCACAAGAATAACTGTCTATGCTCATAAACCTGGTCTAATAATAGGTAGGGGTGGAAAAAATATTGAAACCATGACTCAAGTTTTAAAAGATAAGTTTGGTCTTGAAAATCCTCAATTAGAAGTTCAAGAAGTTACCAATCCTGATTTAGATCCTTTTATTGTTTCAAAATGGATCGCTTCTGCCATAGAAAAAGGCTTAAATTATAAGCGTGTTGCAAACCTTGCATTAGAAAGAGTTATGAATGCAGGAGCAGCTGGTGTTGCAATTAGAATTGCTGGTAAGTTAGGTTCTGATATGGCAAGAACAGAAAAATTTTCTTCAGGATATTTAAAATATTCTGGAGACTTTGCCGATACTTTAGTTAAAACTGCTTATGCTCAAGCAAATGTAAAATTAGGAACAATTGGAATACAAGTTAGAATACTTCCTGAAAAACCTAAGGAATTAGAATTTATTATTAAAGATACTGGTGATAAAGTTGGCAATAATAAAGAAAAAGCAACTGAAGCAAATGACAAAAACTGATCTTATTAATAGATTAAATGAATTAAGGCTTGAACTAGCTAAAGAAAAAGGACAAATTGCAATAGGTGGTAGTCCAAGCAATCCTGGAAAAATTAAAGAAATTAAAAGAACTATAGCAAGAATTTTAACAGAATTAAAAACAAGAGGTGAAAAATAAGGAGGTGTGTTGTGCCAGAAGTTTGTCCTGTATGTGGACTTCCTAAAGAGCTTTGTGTTTGTAAAACAATTGCAAAAGAAGAAGCAAAGATAAAAGTTTTTACAGTAAGCAGGTCTTTTGGGAAACTTGTTACAATAATAGAAGGCATAGATGAAAAAGCAAATCCAAAAGAACTTACAAAAAAGTTTAAAACAAAGCTTGCATGCGGCGGTACTTACAAAGATGGAAAAATTGAGCTAAGAGGTGAACATAAAGAAAAAGTTAAAAAGCTTTTAATTGAATCCGGATTTCCAGAAGACAAAATTGAAGTTGAATAAAATGATAACACCAAGGAACTTAATAAGGCACGAGCTCATAGGCTTAAATGTAGAAGTTTTTGACAGTACAAACAAATTTCAAATTGGAATTAAAGGCATTGTAGTAGACGAAACTAAAAACACTATAACTATTGAAGCTAAAAACGGCTTAAAAAAAATTCAAAAAAAAGGTGCAACATTTATATTTACAATTCCAAATGGAAAAAAAGTTAAAGTTAAGGGTGAAAAAATTTTAGCAAGACCAGAAGAAAGGGTAAAGTTAAGGGTGAAAAAATGGTAAAAAACATTGGAATAGAGGCTAAGCAACCAGAAAAAGAATGTAACGATGTAAAGTGCCCATGGCACGGTCATCTTAAGCTTAGAGGAAGAGTTTTTGTAGGAGAGGTTGTTAGCGATAAGGCTAAAAAATCTGTTGTTGTTAGATGGGATTATGTTAACTACATACCAAAGTATGAAAGATATGAAAGAAGAAACACAAAGGTTATGGCTTACAATCCAGAATGCATAAATGCAAAAAAAGGAGATGTTGTAAAGATTGCTGAGTGTAGGCCTTTAAGTAAAACAAAAAGTTTTTGCGTTATTGAAATACTAAAGAAAGGTGAAAGTAAGTGAAACCAATATCCGCTAAAATAACAAAAGCTTTACAAGTTGGAAGTTATTTAAATTGTGCAGACAATACAGGAGCAACATTACTTCAAATAATTGCAGTAAAAGGTTATAAAGGTGTAAAAAGCAGGTCTCCAAGATGCGGGGTAGGTGATTGGGTAATTTGCTCAGTAAAAGAAGGAGACATTAAAATGGTTCATGAAGTTGTTCAGGCAATTATAATCAGACAAAAAAAGGAATACAGAAGAGCAAATGGGATGAGAGTAAAGTTTGAGGACAATGCAGCTATTTTAGTTAATGAAAAAGGAGAGCCTAGAGGAACTAAAATCAAAGGTCCTGTAGCAAAAGAAGTTATTGAAAGATTTTCAGCTATTGGTAAAATTGCTACAATGGTGGTATAATGAAATCAAAAAAACCAAGCAAACAAAGAAAAGCTTTGTATCAAGCACCCTTACATTTAAGACATAAGTTCCTTTCAGCACATTTATCAAAAGAATTAAGAAAGCAATGGAAAAGAAGATCCTTAAGCTTAAGAAAGGGAGATGAAGTTAAGGTAATGAGGGGAAAATTTAAAGATGTTGTTGGAAAGGTTGTAAAAATAAATTTAAAAAAATTAAAAGTTTACGTTGAAAATGTAAAAAGAAAGAAAGTTTCGGGGCAAGAGGTTTATGTTCCAATTCACCCATCAAATCTTTTATTAATAAATCCTGTTATGGACGATCCAAAAAGAAAAGAAATATTAAAAAGAGGTAAAAAATGAAAAGGCTTGCTTCACCAAAATGGTGGCCAATAGAAAGAAAAACAAAAAAATTTGTAGTTTCACCAAGAGGACCGCATAAAAAGGAACTTTCCTTGCCTTTATTAGTTTTAATTAGGGACGTTTTAAAATTAGCTGAAACTAATAGAGAAGCTAAGTCTATAATTAAAAAAGGAGAAATTTTAGTTGATGAAAGAAAAATAAAAGATCATAAGTATGGTGTTGGACTTTTAGATTCAGTTAGAATACCTTTATTAAAAAAATCTTACAGGGCTATACCAAAAAATGGCTTAGAATTTATTGAAATTCCTGAAAACGAAGCAAATTTAAAGATTTGTAAAATTTTAGATAAAAAATCATTAAAAGGAAATAAAATTCAATTAAATTTGCATGACGGTAGAAACATCTTATCAAATGAAAAATATTCTACTCATGATTCTTTGCTAATACAATTGCCAGAGCAAAAGATTATTGAACATGTAAAATTTGAAGAAGGTTCTTTAGCTTTGGTTTTTGGTGGTAAAAATTCAGGAAAAATCGCAAAAATAAGCAAAATAGAAGGAAATATGGTTTGGCTTAGCAATGATAAAAAGTTTGAGGTACCTAAGGAATTGGTAATTGTTGTTGGAAAGGATAAACCTTTAATAAAACTAGAGTGATTTTATGAATCCTATGAGAAATATTAGAATTGAAAAAATAACAATTAACATTGGTTGCGGAGAAAGCGGAGAAAAATTAGAAAGGGCTAAGAAAATGTTAGAAAACTTGGTAAACAAAAAAGTTGTTATAACTAAAACCCATAAAAGAACTACTTTTGGGATGGCTAAAGGAAGGCCTATTGGTTGCAAGGTTACTTTAAGAGGCAAGGATGCTCAAGAATTTCTTAAAAAAGCTTTAGATGCAGTTGACTTTAAATTACCTAAAAGTGTTTTTGATAAGCAAGGTAACTTTTCCTTTGGTATAAAAGAGCATATAGACCTTCCTGGAGTAAAATATGATCCAGACATAGGAATTTTTGGTATGGATGTTTGTGTTACTTTAGAAAGGCCTGGCTTTAGAGTTAAAAGAAAGAAAATTTCACATAAAATTGGTAAAAAACATTTAATAAAACCAGAAGAAGCTATGGAGTGGTTAATTAAAAATTATAATGTGGAGATAATATGAAACCAATTAAAAAAGAAAGAAAATTTGGAAAGGGAAGTAGGCGTTGTAGGCGTTGTGGTAGCTATAAAGGGGTAATTAGAAAATATGGTTTAATGTATTGTAGAAGATGCATGAGAGAAATAGCCAAGGACTTGGGATTTAAAAAGTACATGTGATTTTTATGAGACATGACATGGTATCCGATGTTTTTTGCACAATAAAAAACGGAGAAAAAGCCGGTAAAAAAGAAGTTATTACACCTGCGTCTAAACTAGTAAAAAACATACTATTAATTTTACAAAAAAACAATTACATTGGTGATTTTGAATACATTGACGATAAAAAAGGTGGAAAGTTTAGAATACAACTTTTAGGAAAAATTAATGAATGCAATTCTATAAGACCTAGATTTTATGTTAAAAAGGATGAGTTTGAAAAATTTGAAAAAAGATTCTTGCCTGCAGCCGATTTTGGATTTTTAATAATTTCAACATCAAAAGGTTTGCTAACAAATAAAGAGGCTAAAGAAAAAGGTGTTGGTGGAACTTTAATTGGTTATGTTTATTAGTGATTTTATGGAAAGAATAATTGAAATACCAAACGAAATTCAAGTTGAAATAGAAAACTTTAAAGTTAAAGTAAATGGGCCAAAAGGAAAATTAGAAAAAAACTTTTACAGCCCTATTTTTAAAAAAGATATTGCAATTAAAAAAAATGACAATAAAATTATAATTTCAACAAATTCTAAAAAAAGAAAAATTAAAGCAATGCTAGGAACTATTGAAGCCCATATTAAAAACATGTTTAAAGGTGTTAAAGAAGGATACGAAGCAAGATTAAAAATTGTTTTTATGCATTTTCCATTTACAGTAAAGGTAAGTGGCAATGAAGTTATAATAAGCAACTTCTTAGGTGAAAAAACTCCAAGAAAAACAAAGATTGTTGGCGATTGTAAGGTTGAAGTAAAGGAAGATGAAATAATAGTAACCGGTATTAACAAAGAAGATGTTGGTCAAACTGCTGCTAATCTTGAAACTGCAACAAAAATAAAGGCTAGAGATAGAAGAGTTTTTCAAGACGGCATTTTCATAACAAAAAAACCGTGATTAAATGAATAAGCTAAAATTAAGGTTAAAAATTAAAAGAAAAAAGCCAGAGTTTTTAAGAAAAAGAGGTGGAATTTATAAAAGACTTGGCTTAAAATGGAGAACTCCAAGAGGAATACACAGTCAGCTCCGCAAACATAAAAGAGAAGCTGGAAATCTTCCAAATCCAGGCTACGGCTCTCCTAAAGAAGTTAAAGGATTACATCCATCTGGCTTTGAAGAAGTTTTAGTTTTTAATGTTAAAGACTTGGAAAAGATAAACCCACAAAAACAAGCTGTTAGAATAGCTTCAAAAGTTGGAAAGAAAAAAAGATTAGAAATAATGAAAAGGGCAGAAGAACTTAAGTTAAAAGTTTTAAATCCTTTTAAAAAGGGGTTTTAATATGTATTTAATTGGTAAGGGGCGCTGCCCAACTTGTGGAATAAAAGGTAAGTTGTGGAAGAAAAAACCAGAAATTTTTAGATGCCCTATTTGTAATGCTTTTTTTAACGAATTTGGTTTAATTTTAGAATCACAGGTTGAAAAGGAAGATGAATTTTTATGAAAATAGAAGTTTGTATACCATTAGAGTGATTTTATGGTAAGTTTGCAAAAGAAAATTGCAGCAAAAATATTAAAATGCGGCTTAGATAGAGTTTGGATTGACCCAACCAATGTTAAAGTTAAGCAAGCAATAACAAGAAAAGATATTAAAAGATTTATAAAAGAGGGAATTATTAAAAAAATTCCTGAAAAGAAAAAAGAAAAACATAAAGAAAAAAGACAACAAAGAACAGGAAGTAAAAAAGGTAGTAAATTTGCTAGAGTTGGTAAAAAAAGCTTATGGCTTAAAATAGTAAGACCTCAAAGAAAGCTTTTAAAAGAATTAAAAAAGCAAGGTAAACTAAAACCACATGCTTACAGAATGGTTTACAAACTTATAAAAGGTAACTTTTTTAGAAGCAAAGCACACTTAATGACATACTTAAAAGAAAAAGAGTTAATAAAAGAGGATAAAAATGAAAAGAATAAATCCATTTAAAAGAAGATTAAAAAAGAAAACAAATTATAAGAAAAGGTTAGCCTTGCTAAAGTCCGGAAAAACAAGGTTAGTTATAAGAAAAAGTTTAAGCAACATTTCTGTTCAATTCATAAATTATAAGCCAGAAGGCGATGAAACTGTTGTTTCTGCTAATTCAGTAGAATTAAAAAAATTTGGTTTAAAGCATGGTGGTAATTTACCTGCAGCATATTTAACTGGCCTTTTAGCTGGAAAAAGAGCTAAAGAAAAAAATATTAAAGAAGCTGTGTTAGACATAGGCTTACAAACATCAACAAAGGGTTCTAGGATTTATGCTGCATTAAAAGGAGTTTTAGATTCAGGAATAAATGTTCCTCACTCAAAGGAAATATTGCCAGCAGAAGATAGAATAAAAGGAAAGCATATCTCTGAAGCAATTGAAAAGCAATTTGAAGAAATTAAAAATAAAATACAAGGTGCTTAAATGCCAAGAGAACCAAAAAAACAAGAGGTTGAAGAAGAAATTGAAATAAGGGAGGAAGAAGAAATAACTCCTCAAGAAATTAAAACAACTATACCAGAAGGTTGGAAACCTAAAACAGAGTTAGGAAGGAAAATTTTAGCTGGTGAAATAACAGATATATCAAAAATATTTTCTGAAGGTAAAAAAATATCTGAACCAGCCATTGTTGATATTTTGCTTCCAAATTTGGAAAAAGAAATAATATTAATTGGTGGGACAACAGGAAAGGGTGGAGGAATAAAAAGAACACCATTTAAAAGAACAGCAAGAATGCATAAAAGTGGAAGAAGGTATAGAATTTCTGTTATGACTGCCATTGGCAACAAGAATGGTTACATTGGTGTTGGTTTAGCTTCTGGCCCACCTGGAAAGCATCAAGAAGTTATTGAGAAATCTTTAAACAAAGCTAAGCTAAGTTTAATACCAATAAGAAGAGGATGTGGTTCTTGGGAATGCTTGTGTGGAACAAACCACTCTATACCATTTGCCATTGAAGGCAAAAGTGGTTCTGTAAGAATAAAATTTATGCCCGCACCAAAAGGTGTTGGGTTGGTAGTTTCTGACGAGGTTAAAAAAATAATGAGATTGGCTGGAATAAGTGATATTTGGTGCAAGTCTAGGGGTAACACTCAAATGAGAATAAATCTAATAAGAGCTACGTTTAATGCTTTAAAAAAACTTAATGCTTACAAAATTAAACCTGAATTTGAAAAGAAAAGTGGTATGACAATTGGAAAGGTTGAATAAAATGTATGCTGTTGTTAGAATAAGAGGTTTGGTTGGGATAAAAAAAGAAATTAAAGACACTTTAGCCATGCTTAGACTTCATAGAAAAATGCATTGCGTTTTAATAAAAGAAACAGAATCTATGAAAGGAATGCTTCAAAAAGTAAAAGATTATGTAACATGGGGAGAAATTGATGATAAAACTTTAATGGAGTTAATTAAAAAAAGGGCAAGAAAAATTGGAAACAAAAGATTAAGTGAAGCAGAAGCCGAGGAAGTTTTTAAAAAAATAAAGGAAATTGAAAAAATTCCTAAAGAAATTAAGCCTGTTTTTAGACTAACTCCACCTTCTAAAGGTTTTAAAAATTCTATTAAACAGCATTATCCAAAGGGTGAACTGGGCTATAGAGGAAAAGCAATTAATGAATTGCTAAAAAGGATGATTTAATGGTTGTAAGGTTTAAGAAAAAAATTAGAAAAAAAAGAGGAACAAGAACTTGTGGATATGGAAGTCATAAAAAGCATAGAGGAGGTGGCTCAAGAGGCGGTAGAGGAAAAGCTGGATTGTTAAAGCATAAAAAATCTTGGATGCTTAAGTATGAACCTGATCATTTTGGAAAAAGAGGATTTAAAGTTCCAAAAAAAGCAAAAAAAGAAATTAAAGCTATAACATTAAGAGATTTAGATATTCTTGCAAAAAAATTAAACAAAACTGAAATAAACTTATCAGAACTTGGTTTTGATAAGGTTCTTTCTACTGGTAATTTAACTCAAGCCTTAACAATAAAGGCAAAGAAATTTACTGAAAATGCAAAAAAGAAAATTGAAGAAGTAGGTGGAAAGGCGATTGAAAATGTTTAATTGGCAAAAAATAGCAAGGTACATACCTGCAGTAGAAGAGCCTGTTCAAAAGCTAACTTTTAGAGAAAAAATTAAGTGGACTTTTATAATTCTTGTTTTGTTTTACATTTTAGGTTCAATAACAGTTTGGGGAATTAATCCTGAAGCTGTTGCACAATTTGAATTTTTAGAAATTGTTTTTGGTTCAAGATTTGGCTCATTAATAACATTAGGTATTGGTCCAATTGTTACTGCATCTATAATTTTACAACTTTTTGTTGGAAGCAAGATAATAAATTGGGATACTAATACCGAAGAAGGTAAAGCAAAGTTTCAATCTGCAGAAAAGATTTTAATGATTATATTTTGCTTTATAGAAGCTGTAGCATATGTTTTAGCTGGAGCAGTTCCTCCGGCAAGCTCTGATCCATTTTTAATTTCCTTTGTTATTTTTGAGCTTGCAGTTGGTGGAATTATTATTATATTTATGGATGGTGTTTGCTCAAAATGGGGAATTGGTTCTGGAGTTTCTTTGTTTATTGCAGCTGGAGTTGCTAAAACAATAATAGTAAGAATATTTAATCCACTAACGCAAAGCGGAGGTCTTCCAACTATTGGTGAACCACCAGCTGGAATAATGCCTCTTTTCATTACATCTTTAATGGAAGGAATGCCATCCATATTTATTTTACTGCCTTTAATTTCAACAATATTAGTTTTCATACTTACAGTTTACATACAAGATGTAAGGGTTGAATTACCTTTATCATTTTCTTTACCTTTTGGAAAAATTGCAGCAAGAAGATGGCCAATCAAATTCTTATATACATCAAACATACCAGTTATTTTAACAGCAGCTGTTTTAGCAAACTTACAAGTTTTAGGAAGATTACTTTATCAAAGAGGAATTTCATTTTTAGGAACTTATAACGAAAGCGGTGTTCCAACTTCTGGTCTTTTATATTATATTTCTCATCCTTCTGGCGATGTTGGAATAATAATTGTTACAATCTTAGCAAGCATATTTGCATTGATATTTATTGTTATTAACATTAGAGTTTGGAAAAAACATATAATTAAGTTTAGCTTTTTAGGAGCAATAATTGGCGGGATAATTGGCTATTTTTTAATTTCATATTATAATCTTCCTGTTATAACAAGTGAAAATGCATTAAGAGCTTTAATATACGTTACAATTTATATGATAGGCTCAACCATATTTTCAATTTTTTGGGTTAATACTGCTGGAATGGATGCAAAATCTCTTGCAGAGCAATTTAAAGCTAGCTCAATAATGATACCAGGATTTAGACACGATCCAAGAATTGTTGAAAAGGTTTTAGATAAGTACATACCAGCTTTAACCGTATTGGGAGGTGCTTTTGTTGGATTTTTAGCAGCCTTTGCAGATTTAACATCTGCAATAGGATCTGGAACAGGAATTCTATTAACTGTTATGATAATTTATCAGTTTTATGAGCAAATAACTGCCCAACATTACGATGAGATTCCAGAAAAAATAAGAAAATTACTTGGTGTTTAAATGAAAATTACAATAATAGGTCCAATGAACTCTGGAAAAGGAACGTACGCATCAAGGATTGCAAAAAAGTTTGGAATTCCCCATATATCTACTGGCCAAATTTTCCGTGAAAATATAGATGCTAAAACAGAATTAGGGAAAGAGGTTGAAAGTTTTGTAACTAAAGGGCTTTTGGTACCAGATGATATAACCATTAATGTTATTAAGGAAAGGATAAAAAATCCTGATTGCAAAAATGGATTTATTTTTGATGGTTTTCCAAGAACAATA
>JAWBOD010000010.1:0-10833 GCA_039000735.1 Candidatus Aenigmatarchaeota archaeon
ATTGTAATTGTTTTATATTTTAATCATGTTTAAGTACTCTTCTAAAACTTTAGAAAAAGTATGGAATTTTATATCTAATTTTTGGGAAGAATTGCCATCAACCTCTCCAAATAAAAAAATAGAAAAATTTCATAAATTAGAAGAAAGGTTTATAGTTAAATTTGCTAAGAAATATGATAAAAACATTAAAATATTAGATTTAGGTTGTGGAACTGGTAGATGCCTTAAAGTTTTAAGGGATAACGGTTTTAAAAAATTATTTGGCATAGACATATCTTCTAAAATGCTTAGCAAAGCAAAAAGTAAATTATCAAACTCTGCTATTCTTTTAAAACATGACTTTAGAACAAAACTACCATTTGAAACCAATTATTTTGATATTATTCTTATTACTGGAAATACATTAACAAGCGGTGGATTGATAGAATCTGATATTGCTCTAAAGCAAGCCTATAGAATCTTAAAGAAAAATGGATTTTTAATTGTAGGAAGTTATAACGCTAAATTTATGACAGAAGATTTTGTTAAAAGGTATTACGGCAATTTTCCCAAAGAACTACAATTTAAAAGATTTGATAAAAAAGCCAAAACAGTTTATTTTAGAGTAACATTTTCTCATTGGGTAACGAAAAAAGAATTAAGAAAACTTATTGAAAATTCAGGATTTAAAGTAGTTTCTATTCAAGAAAAAGGAATAGGGTTAATTGCATTAGCAAAAAAATCTTATATAAATAAAATAAGAAGTTAATTATTCTATATGACTAGAATAGAAAAACTAGAAATGCAAGGATTTAAATCGTTTGCAAAAAAGACTGTAATAACATTTCCAAGCAATTTTTCTGTAATAGCTGGCCCAAATGGAAGTGGAAAATCGAATGTGTTAGACTCTATTTGCTTTGTTTTAGGTAGAACTTCTGCTAAAAGTTTAAGAGCAGATAGAATGATGGAAATGATTTTTCACGGTTCTAAAACAAAACCGCCTGCAGAGTTTGCTAAAGTTACTTTATATTTTGACAATTCTGAAAGGGAATTTCCTATTGATGAAGACAAATTAATAATAAGTAGAAAAATAAACCAAAAAGGAATTTCTACTTACAAATTAAATGGAAAAACTGTTACAAGAGAAACCATACAAGAAATTCTTAGACCAGCAAGAATTTATTCAGAGGGCCATAACATAATTCTTCAAGGCGATGTAACAGACATAATTGAAATGAGCCCATTAGAAAGAAGAGAACTTTTAGACGAAATATCTGGTGTAAAAGAATTTGATGAAAAAAGAGAAAAAGCACAAAGAGAATTGATGACCGTAGAAGAAAGGTTAAAAGAATCAAGCATTGTTTTAATGGAAAAAAGGGCAACCCTTGAAAGATTAGACAGCGAAAGAAAAGCAGCCCAACAGTATCAAAAACTTACAAGTGAATTAGACAAGTTAAGAGCATCCTTAGCAAAGCAAAGGTTGCAAGAAGCAGAAGACGCTATGAAAAAGCTTGATAAAAAGATTTCTGAGATTGCTTCTGGAGAAATAGATAAAGAGATAGAAGCCATAGACAAGGAAATAGAAAATTTAGAGAAAAAAAGAAATGAAATTTCTAAAAAGCTTTTTGATAGAAGTAAAGATATTGCTATAATAAAAGAAGTTGAAAGAATTAAAGCTGAAATCAATAGAAAAAAAGACAAAATTGAAATGAATAAAATAGAAATTGAAAGAATTAATGATATAATTAAAAGGTTAGAGTTAATTAAGCAAAAGGAAATAGAAGGTTCGGTAAGCAAAGCTGTTCAAGACGTTTTAAAGCTTGGTTGGACTGGAGTTTATGGTACAATAGCATCACTATCTTCTGTTCCTAATGAGTATCAAATTGCCATTGAAGTTGCTGCTGGCCCACATTTACATGACATAGTTGTTTCCAATGAAAACATTGCAATAGAATGCGTAAATTATTTAAAGAAAAATAAAATTGGCAGAGCTACCTTTCTTCCGTTAGATAAAATTAAGCCAAGAAATGCTGACTACTTAAAAGGATTCTTAAATAAGGAAGGTGTAATTGGAATAGCTTTAGATTTAATAAAGTTTGATAAAAAATACTTTAATGCATTTTCTTTTGTTTTTGGAGAAACCTTGGTAATCGATAAAATAGAAACTGCAAAAAAATTAGGAATTGGTGAAGCTCGTTACGTGACCTTAGATGGAGATTTGATAGAAAAATCAGGAGCAATTATTGGTGGTTTTTACATTGGAAAAAAAGTTTTTACAGAAATTGAAGATATTAAAACCTATTCTTTAAGAAAAGAACAAATTAAAAATGAGATAGAAAAATTAGAAAATGAAATTATTAAATTAAATAAAGAACTAGAACAATTAATAACTGAAGAACAAGTAGGAAGCAAAGAAATAGTTGAGCTACAAAAAGAAAGAGAAGAAATTGAGCAAAAATACGAAGCAATGAAAACTAAAAGAAAAAGACTTTTTGAAGAAAAGATGAATTCACAAGAAGAAATTAACAAATTAAGAATAAAAAGAGCAAGGCTTGAAGCCGAATTAGATAACTTAAAATTAGAATTTGAAAATTATAAAAAAATAGAAACTTATAACTTATCATCTAATGTTCTTGAAAACAAAATTAAAGAAACGTTAAATGCTATTAACGCTTTAGGCCCAATAAATATGAAAGCTTTAGATGAATATAACCAGCAAAAAATTGTTTACGATGAATTAAAACAAAAAGTAGATAAGTTAACAGAAGAAAGAAATAAAATTCTTGAAATAATGGCCGAAATTGAAGGTAAAAGAAAGGATGTTTTTATGAAAACTTTAGAGGGAATAAGAGAACAATTTAAAATTGTTTTTAAAGATTTGATGGGCGGAGAAGCTGATATAAGACTTATTGGTGGTATGGATAGCGGCTTGCTAATAGAAGCTAATCCAAGTGGTAGAAAACTTTTAAACATAGATGCAATGTCTGGAGGTGAAAAAACCTTAACAGCCTTAGCTTTTCTTTTTGCAATTCAAAGGTACAAACCTGCACCATTCTACATATTAGATGAAATTGATGCTGCTTTAGATAAGCCAAACACAAAAAAGACTGTTGAATTAATTAAAAAATACTCTGAAAAATCTCAATTTATTGTAATTTCTCACAATGAGACAACAATGCAAGCTGCTGATTGTGTATACGGAGTATCAATGACAGAAGGTGAATCACAAATAGTTGGAATAAAAATGCCAAGTTAAAAGGATTTAAAGCTTTTTAATAAATTCTTAGTATGCGAAAAGAAAGAAAAATAGAATTAAATTTTTATAAAGCTAGAAGAACACCACCATTTAAAAAGGAAGATTATGAAAGCGGTGAAGCTCTTAGAATGGTTGTAGATTGGAAAGAAAGAGATATAAATCAATATTGTGAGCGACTTTACATAGATAAAGAAGGTAACATATATAGAATTGAAAGATATATGACAACTTCTAAAGAAAAAATTGCTGAAATGATGCTGATGGAAAATGAAAAAATAGGAATCATAAAAGGTGATAAAATATACTATAAAATGGAAGAGCCTAGACCAATTGTTGAGCTTAAAACAAATATTGTAGGAAAAATAGTAAGAGAAGAAGGCGATATTAAAATTTTAGAAATTGAAGTTAAGAGTGGGGAAATAGACCTTATTAGAATAAGAAAAATAGGAAAAAGAAATTAAATTTTCTTTAAATACTTATTTAAAATGTCTTCTAAATTTGGCCTACCAATTTCCTGTATTTCGTATCTAACCCTTGCAGCTGGTTTATTTATGTTTAAAATTTTTCTTAAATCAACTGGAGTTCCAATTAAGATTGAATCGCATTCAACAGCATTTATGGTTTGTTCTAATTCATCTATTTGTTTTTTAGAATAACCCATTGCAGGTAAAACAGCACTAAGGTGAGGATACTCTGAATAAACTTCTTTAATTGAACCTACGGCCTTATCTCTTGGACTAATTATGTAAGCACCAAGATTTTTAGCAATTATACTTGCTGCCCCAAAACCTAAACCACCATGAGTTAATGTAGGTCCATCTTCAATAGCTAAAACTCTTTTTCCTCTTATTAATTCTGGCTTATCAACAAACCCTGGCATAGCTGCTTTTATGATCGTTGCTTTGGGATTAATTTGATTTACATTACTTATAACGGTTTCTATGTCAATTGGATTAGCAGTATCTATTTTATTTACAATAACAACATCGGCCATTCTAATGTTTGCCTCTCCTGGATAATATAAAAGCTCATGGCCAGGTCTTCTTGCATCAGCAACAACTATATGCAAGTTTGGTTTAATAAAAGGTAAATCATTATTTCCTCCGTCCCAAACAATAACATCTGCTTCTCTTTCTGCTTGTGCTAAAATTTTTTCATAATCAACACCAGCATACACAATGTTTCCTTCCTCTAAATGTGGTTCATACTCTTCTCTTTCTTCTATAGTAGAATTATATTTATCTAAGTCAGACTTTGTAGAGAATCTTTGAACAACCATTTTACTTAAATCTCCATATGGCATTGGATGCCTAATAACAACAAATCTTATTCCCTTAGCTTTAAGCAGGTGACATATTTTTCTTGTTGTTGGCGACTTACCTGCTCCAGTTCTAACAGCACAAACAGAAATAACAAACCTTTTAGACTTAAGCATTGTTGTTTCAGGGCCCATTAATCTAAAGTCTGCTCCATTTGCTAAGGCTATAGAAGCTTTATGCATAACATCAACATAAGATAAATCAGAATATGCTAAAACAACCTCTTCTACTTTATATTTTTTAATTAATTGAGATAAACTACTTTCTGGATATATTGGAATGCCTTTTGGATAAAGCTTGCCGGCTAATTCTTTTGGATAAATTCTATTAGCTATACCTGGAATTTGAGACGCTGTAAATGCAACTACTTCATAGTCTTTATTATCTCTAAAGAAAACATTGAAATTGTGGAATTCGCGGACCAAAAACAAAAGCTTTTGGTCAATCGCGGCCAGCAGCACCCATGATAAGAACTTTTCTTCTCATAATTATCACTTATTCCCTTAAGATAATTTTATAAGCTATGATATTAAAGCTTTACATAGATAAAAATGTTTAAAGATTCTAAAAAAGAAGAAATGGTTAAAATATGCCCAAAGTGCGGAAGTGAAAACATAGAAATAGAACCAAGAATAAAAACAAATAAAGTTTATGTTTGCAAAGAATGTGGTTTTAGTAGCTTAAATTTTACTGAAATTCCTAAAAAGTGGGCAGATGAATTACAAAAAAGAAAAAAATAATTTTTTAATTTTATTAGATATTTACCATATAATTATTAGTTGATAAGATGCTTACAGATCAGCAATTAATTAATTTAATGATTTCAGAACCAAGTTGGGAAGATGTTATTATAAAAATAGTTGCAGAAGAACAAATGGACCCGTGGTCGGTAGACATAATAAGGCTTGCAAATGTTTTCTTAAATTATTTGCAAAAAATGGAGCAACTTGACTTAAGAATTCCTGCACGTTTTATCTTAATAGCAGCTATATTGCTAAGAATGAAATCTGATGTTTTAGCTGAAAAAGAAGAAAAAATATACATACCTGAGTCTGAAAAGGAAGCAGACGAAACTCTAAGAATTTTAGCATCTCTACCGCCTTTGCAACCACCTTTAAAAAGAATTCCTTTAAGAAACGTTTCTTTAGAAGAATTAATTTCAGCTTTAAGAAAGGCTTATGAAATTCAAGAAAGAAGGATTGAAAGAAAGTTAAAAATCAAAAGGGCTGTTGAAGTTGCAATACCGCCTTTAGAAGCAGAAGACATTACAGAAAGGATAAACAAGCTTTTGCTTCAAATAAATGAGGCCTTAGCTGAAGTTGAAAGCATAGAATTTTCTAGGCTTGTTAAAAGATGGAGTAGAAAGGAAATAGTAGAAGCCTTAATGCCTTTGTTGCATTTATCTCAAGATGGAAAAATTAATTTAATACAAGAAGAATTATTTAAGGAAATTTTTGTTAAAAAAAGAACTTAAAGTATAAAAATTATTATTAATTTATTTTAACAATATTTTAGTGATTTAAATGATAAAGGAAAGGTTAAAATCAGCAGTAGAAGCTGCTTTGTATATGTCTAACGATCCTATTTCTGCAGAAGAATTAGCAAAAATGTTTAAATCTGATGTTAATGAAGTAAAAGAAGTTTTAAAGGAATTAAAAAAAGAGCTTGATGAAGCACATCATGGAGTTTATTTACTTGAAACAACAACTGGTTATCAAATTCGAGTAAAACCTGAGCTTGCACCACATGTTAGACACTTAGCACCTTATCAAGATTTAGGAAGAGGCTTGCTAAGAGTTTTAGCTTTAGTAGCATACAAACAACCAATAACACAATCTGAAGTTGTTAAGGTTATTGGAAATAGAGCATATGAATATATTAAAAAATTAGAAGAAAGGGGTTTAATTAAAACAGAAAAGCGCTCAAGAACAAAGGCCTTAATTGCAACAAAAGAATTTGCAAATTATTTTGGGTTAGAAAAGCCAGAAGACATTAAGAAATTTTTTGAAGAAATGACAAAATCTAAGGAATCCTAAACAATCTTTATATTCTTGATTTATTCCTATTGGCTCATTTAATGCACTTGTTAATTATTTTCTCTATTTCTTTTGAAACTTCTTCTATTGACTTTTCTCCATTCACTACAATCCATTTTCCAAAAACATCTTTACTTGCTAACTCTTCATATTTTTTAGCAACTAATTTTATAAATTCTAAGTTTTTTTCAAAGAAGTCTAAGCTTGTTTTTTCCTTTTGCTTTCTTTTAAAGGCTATTTCTGGAGAAACTTTTAAATAAATTATTAAGTCTGGTTTAACAAAATCAAAAAGTTCTGAAAATTTTAAGGCTTTTTCTAATGGAAAACCTTGAGCACATTGGTATGCTAAAGTAGAAGTAAAATATCTATCAGCCAAAACTATTCTTCCTTCGCTTAATGCATTTTTAATTTCCTTCATATCCTTTAGCATGTCTAAAGAATAAATAAAGAATTGCATATCTGCACTAAGCATAAGTTCTTCATGGAGAAACTTATGAATTGTTTCGCCAATTGGATTGTTGTAATTAGGGTATCTTATATGTAAAACAGGCTTAGATAACTTTGCATTTAATTTTTCTTTTAAAATTTCTGTTTGAGTCCCACAACCTGCACCATCAATACCTTCTATTACAATAAATTTACTTTTCACATTTAAAATATAGAAAGCTTAAAATTTAAGGTTATTTTCCTTCTTTTTATATTCGTATTCTTTCATTGCTCTAGATATCATCCATTTACAAATAGCAAATTCTGCAGAAGTAGCAATTGCAGTATAAATAGCGAAACCTAAATAATCTGACATATTTATATTTGTTTTTATATTTATTTAAATTCTTGGTGTATTTTTGATTGTTCAACTTTATTTTGTTTGTGATACTTTGCATCTTTTTTCATGTAATAAGGTTTTTCGGATGGAGACGATAGTTTAATAAAAACAAATTTGCATATACGCATTCCAGGATATAAAGCAACTGGCATTTTTCCTATGTTAGTTATTTCAAGAACGAGTCTGCCTTCCCAGCCAGGATCAGCAAATGTAGAAGTAACATGAATAACTACACCAAGTCTTCCTAAAGAGCTTCTGCCATCAACAGCACCAGCTAAATCGTTTGGAAGTTTTATGTATTCATTAACTGTTCCTAAAACAAACTCTCCTGGATGAATTATGAATGGTTTATCATTATCTACTAAAATAGTTTCTGTTATTTCTTCTGGATTTTTTGGATCTACTAAAGCAGATTGCGTACTTTTAAATACTTTAAATTCATTTCCTAATGTTAAATCTATCCAAGCAGATTGAAATTGCTCTTCTTTTAATTTAGGTTCAATAAAAATTTTACCTGAATTAATATAGTTTTTAATGTCTTTATCTGAAAGTATCATTTTATCACTCATTAATTTAAAGTATAAAAATTTAAAAATGTGGGCCCGGCCAGATTTGAACTGGCGTCACTAGCTCCCAAAGCTAGTATACTAGACCAAGCTATACTACGGGCCCGTAATTTAAAGTAATAAATAATAAAATTTAAAAGTAAGCCTCGAGCGAGATTTGAACTCGCGACCTTCTGCTTACCAAGCATTCGCGGAAACTTGCATTTCTGACGCTCTACCAGGCTGAGCCATCGAGGCATTTAATAATTTCTATCTTTTCCTTGTTTTTTAATGGAACTAAACCTAATAGTTTTATTGAATTTTTTTTATTTAAATAAATTTGATGATAAACGTAATTTTTAAACTTCCAAGGACAATAATGATAGCTTAATTTTAAATTAGAAAACATTTCTTTAATAAAGTCTGATAATCTCTTACTTGCAGTTGAAATTCCAAATCCAGAACCCTTTTTACCACCATAGGTATCCAGCAAACCAGCTAGAAAATATATTTTATATTTTTCTGGCATTTTTAAAGGTGAAGCTATTCTAGCTTTTTTACCAACAATCATACCAAGCCTTACAGTAAGAAAGTCATAAAGAGCCTTAGATTCTATTCTACAATAAAATACTTCATTTATTTTATGTTTGTCTTTCCATCTTACAATATAAGGTTTAATGCCAAACAACTTTTCAAAAAGTGGTTGATAAACACTTATTATAAAATCTAGAGATTTACTTACGAATGAAATTTCATGTCTCTTTTGAATTTTACCATTTAATCTTCTAGAAAGTCCTTTAGGTAAACTTCCATCTCCAATTATTAAACCACAAAAATATGCTAGATCTTTATTCCATTTTGGTAAACGAACATTATATTTCATTTTAAATCATCAGGCCACAAGGTATTAAAATATATATTTTAGATTTAAAAATTACTTTGAAGTTTTTAATTTTTCAACCTTTATAACAAAACCGCAACTAGGACACTTCGTATCAAATCTATATTTTGCTGCTTTAGAAACTTGCTTCCATTCTTGAGTAAAATAGTTGTAAGCATTACACTTTGGACATATTAGCTCAATATGAGCAATTTTTTCACCTTTAATTACTAAGGCCCTTATTTTCCCATTGTTCTCTAAAATTCTTAAGGTATGATAATCGCAATTAGAAGTAGTTAAATTTTTTTCTTTTATTATTTTATCAATTTTATCAAACATATTAAAAATTCTATTTGTTGCTTTTATATTTTTTTCGGTTTAAAAAACTCCAATTAAAAATGATATTAAGGCAATAAACATTGCAATTTTCATCATCTTTTGAGACTTTGCTGGCGAAATAAAAATTGCAAAACAAGAATAAAGAAATATTATGTCAGCAAATGTAACTAAAATTAAATAGTTTATGTTTAGCAAATTAAGAAAATAAGGTATTGGTGAAAATAAAACTGCAAATATTATAAAAATTGATGCAGCCCAAGCAGAAAGATTTTTCCCTCCAACTATTGCTAAAGTTTTAGCCTTTATTTTCTTATCGCCTTCCATATCCTCAATTGTTTTTGTTATTTCTCTGCCTATGTTAGCTGAAAACGCCATTAAAAACAATATTAAAATAGTTGGTGTTATCTTTTCTAAAAGTAAATTTGTAAATAAAAAAATAGATGCGGTTAACCAACTAACAACAAAGTTTCCTAATAAAATAATTTTTTTTATTTTCCACGAATAGGCTATAAGTAATAAAGTGTTAAATAAAGCAATTAAAAACATTTGAAAGTTTAAAAGCAAACAAAGAATGTTGCCTATTAAAAATAAGAATAAAGAATAAATTAAAGCATTTTTTCTAGAAATTTTACCTGAAGGTAATGCTCTTTTTGGTTTATTTACTTTATCAGCTGTGTAATCGAAATAATCATTTATAACCATTCCTCCACCAGAAATTAAGAAAACTGCTAAACAAGCTATTAAAATTTTTAATGGATTGTAAAAACCTATTAAAATAGCAGTAATTAAAACTGCAAAGATAGACATAAGAGCATTTGGAATTCTTAATATTTCTAAGTAAGAAAACATCACATCTTCCTTTCTTTAGATTTTGGCCTTAAGTCTTTTGAAAAGCATTTTCTACACTTTATTTTTCCAGCTAGGACTTTTCTAGGGTCTGCCCTTATTTTTGCATTGCATTTCATACAAACATAAACACGGTCATAAAGCCTTTTTGTAACAGCTTCTACCTTTGTTTTTGGCATATTATCACTTATTCTATAATATAAATTAACTATTTATTATTGTTTGTAAAATTATATTTTTCATCATCTTATATAAAAATAAAGTTGGTTTACATTGCTCTTAATATTCTTATTCTTTCCTCGATTGGGGGATGAGTTGCAAACAAGCTATCTAAAGGACTTTTATTTGGATCTGTAAAAAATAAATGAGAAACAGCTTCGCTAACATTCATTTTACCTTGATTTATTTTCTTAATTTTTTCTAAAGCATTTGCTAAACCATCTGGATATCTTGTTAATTCAGCCGAACCAGCATCTGCTAAATATTCTCTTCTTCTAGAAATAGCAGCTTGAACAATCCTTGTAGCAATTGGAGCAAATATAGCAAGAATTACAGCAATTAAAAACATAATTAATATTATACCGCCACCTTTTCTATCGTTAGACCTTAAATTGCTAAATCTAATTGACCTTAAAAAAATATGACTAATTATTGCTGCTAAACCAACCAAAACAGCAACCAAGGTAGCAAACCTTATATCATAATTCTTTATATGTGACATTTCATGACCTATAACTCCTTCTATCTCATCTCTTTTCAAATTCTCTAACAAACCTGTGGTAACACAAATAGAAGCATGCTCAGGGT
>JAWBOD010000011.1:0-10336 GCA_039000735.1 Candidatus Aenigmatarchaeota archaeon
CATTGGCAATTAGTTTTGCATATTACTTTACTTTACCAACTTCTTATAAAACCACTCAACCATTTAGAATGATTGAAGCTTGGTTTAGAGTTGGTGTTGGTGCTTTAATAGCTTGGTTTATGCTTTTGGCCTTTTCCGGAACTCCGCAAGCTTGGTCTCTATTCTTAATGTCTTTAGCATTCTTTTGTACTTCGTTTCCAAAACATAAAGAAGCTGAACCCCATGAAGCAGGTGAAGTAAGAGTTGATGTAAATGTAATACCTGTAGTTGGAGGAACGATAAGAAATTTAAGAGAAAATGTTGGAGGTTATTTAGACAGTATTTTAAATATATTGTTTTTGTTTATTATGCTTTTTTCTTTAGGATTTTCTCAAATTGGTTCCTCGCAATTAACATTTGCATTAACTATTACTGCAATTGTAGCAATGTTTTTACTTTTAATGCGTCTTTCAGTTAACACCGTAATTGGTGTTTATGTTGTTTTTACCTTAATTGCTATGGTTATTACTGGAGCATTTACAGGAAATATGTTTCAAATAATATTTTTTGCAGTTTGGTTACTTTGCGTTATTACTGGTTTAGCAGCTGGAAGAGAAGGAAGGCCAGCTGCAGGAATTTTAATGATATTTATGACTTTATTTGTCTTTAGTTTCACAGCAACAGGAGTTATTGGCGAGGCAGTTTTTGGATATTGGTGGCCACAAATTTATGCTTTTGGAGAATCAATTGCAGCACCTCTTGGGCCGCTATGGGAGCAAGCCACTTCAGGCATATCAGACACTTGGCTTTTGCTAACAAATCCAATGGCTTATTATGATCAAATGATGAAAAAGCAGCAAGCAACAAAATCTGTTGTAAAAGAAGGAGGAACCACAAAATCAATAGAAATAACAAGAACAGATTTATTTACTTCAGTTACAGGTGAATTAGAACCTAGACTTGATCCGTTAATAGGTTCTTTTGAAATTCAAAATCAAGGAGAATACGATGCTAGTAGGATTGATTTAGTTTTGTGGGCAAGTTGGCAAGATACTTCTAAAGTAACTGCTGAAAATCCTTTGGCCGGGCTTGTTCAACCAATTGGTACATTAAGTAAGTTTGAGTGTAGTCAACCATCTTTTTCAAATATCGAGGCAGTTTCTCCAGGAACTAAAGGAGTTTGTAATTGGACTAAAACAACTTATCCTAAAGAAATGAAGTTTGTTAATTTTGTTTACGAGAAAAATTCTTGGAGCTTAGGAACTGAAGGAAACCTTGCAGATTGTGTTGTTAAAGATGTTGAGGGAAAAGAAATTTGTAAAGACAGTGGTGATTGTTGCAAGAATCCAAATGCAGCTTATGTTCATAGTAAGCAAACAGTTAAAGTTAATGTTAATTTAACTTATGATTACAATGTTAATGTTTCAATTCCAGTAGAAGTTATAGACCAAGAAAAGTATAGAAATCTTTTGCAAGCAAAGCAAATAACATTGCAAGAATTAACTTCTCAATATACAGGTGGCCCAGTTAAAGCAACTTTATGGAGTCAAAAGCAACCCATAAGAGATAATGGCGAAACATCTTTGTTTGTAGCTTCTATTGTTAACGAAGGTGGAGGCACAATAAATAAAATTAATAGCTTTGAAATCTTAATACCCACGGATTTGGTTAATAGCAATGAAAACATTGAGATAGTTGCTCAAACCTTCCAAGAGCAAGCAAACAGTTTTAATGGTTGTGGTACAGAGAAGCATCCAACAGAAAGTAAAACTATTGGAAAAAATGAATATTGGGTAATAAGTTGCGTTCATAATATACCAATGAAAACAGGAGAATATAAGAGAGTTTCGTTCTTTATCACTCCTAAGGATGTAAGCGATAGAAAAACAAGCTTAATAATAGGTTTAGCAAATTACGAATATACAAAAACAGGTTCAGCAAGCATAGCTGTTGCAAATGCACCTTGGCACTAACATTTATATTTAAAAAATGAAATGATAAATATGAAAAAAGTTGTTTTAAGCTTGGTTTTAATTTTAATTTTTTCAGGATGTACAGGAATGCCAGATATTTTTAAAGGCATTATTCCAGGAGTAGGTGAACAAGTTAACAAAACAGAACTTTCTCCTGACTTGATAGTTATTCAAAATCTTAATGTTATTCCCAATCCACCAATAAATGCAGGAGATCAATTTTCAGTTTCATTTGAAATAAAAAATCAAGACGAAATTAATGAAGTAAGTACCTCTTATAGTCTTTTTGACACAGGCTTATGTCAACCAATTGGTGGCGATGCTACAAATGAACCTCTTGGAAAACTTGCTCCTCAACAAACAGAGTTTAGAGAATGGACATTTAGTGCGCCAAAGAGTGATGAGATAGCATATTTACCAACAAAATGTCCAATAAGGTTTAAAGTTAACTATAGTTTTGAGGCAAGATCTCAAATTGATGTTAATATTATTTCTAAGGAAAGATTAACCCAACTGCAAAGAACAGGTGCGCAACCAACCTTTACTCCAAGCTTAACTGTTGGTAGAGGGCCAATTAAAATTTACTTAAGCTTTGGAGCTCAGTTGCCAGCAAGAAATGAAAGTTCTTTACCAATTTATATAACTGTAGAGGACAAGGGAAATGGTTTGTTAAAAGAAATCCCAGAACATAAATTAAAATTAAAGGTTCATAAAGATTTTACTTTATCAGATTGTGAAAAATTTGAGCTTGAGAGTTCAGGTGATTACAATATTTACAGAAATAAAGACAAAATACCAATTATAAAAAAGAAAACTTCTCAAATAAGATGCTCATTTACAACACCAAGTGCAGATGCTATAAACAATTTAGAAAAAACATACTTTATAACAGCGTCTTTAGAATACGATTATGAAATAATTGGAGAAACTTCAGTTGATGTAAAGCCAACAGCACAATAATTTATTTAAGAAATTCTAATAAAAATTATGAAAGAATTAATGCTTTTATCCATATTTTTAATTATTTTATTTTCTTTATGCACAATACCTGAAATACCATTTTTAAGCTCTAATGCTTCTGTTCAAAAAGCAAGTTTATTAATTATAGATCAAGAAAGTCCAGATATGTTTGTTAGCATGGAAGCCATACCAAGTGAAGTTAAGGCTGAAAGAAATGTTAACATATATTTTGAGCTAAGAAACAAAAACAACTATGATTTAAAAAATGTTAGCTTATTAATATA
Source organism: Candidatus Aenigmatarchaeota archaeon (assembly GCA_039000735.1). Taxonomy (GTDB): domain Archaea; phylum Aenigmatarchaeota; class Aenigmatarchaeia; order Aenigmatarchaeales; family Aenigmatarchaeaceae; genus JAWBOD01. The sequence continues at coordinate 3,197 of JAWBOD010000011.1, forward strand.
CGATCCTTGCATTTTTACAGGTGAAACAAGCAAAAGCATAGGCGATATTAAGGCTAACAGAACTTATTCATTTTCTTTAAAGCTAACAGCAGGAAAAACAGACTTAGATAAAAATTGTAATATTAAATTTAAAATAGAATACAATGCTGAAAATTCTTTGTTTCAAGACATAGCTGTTTTAACAAAATCAGAATACGAGCAAAGAGAATTAGCAGGAACATTAAGCAATATTCCAATTCAATCTTTTTATCCTGATAGCCCATTAAGAATTACTCTTTCATTTTCAGACGATCAGCCATTTATGGAAAATGAAAACTATTACTTGTATTTAGACTATTACAATAAAGGCGGTGGTTTTATTGAAGTTAAAAAAGGAGACATTAAAATAACTGCTCCAAGCAATGTTAAAGATTTTTCTTGTAAAGATTATGATAGCAATCTAGCTATAAATAGAAACTTAAATTTCATAAATAATAGGGCTTCTACTTCAACTTGCAGCTTTACTGCAATAGCAACTCAACCAACTGATATAAAGTCATTTGCCATAACTACAAGTTATAAATATATTCTTGATGGTTCTATATTAATTAAAGTGAAAAGAATATGAAAACAAAAATTTTAATAGCATTGTTAGGTATAGTAGCAATAGCTGGTTGTACAATACCAGGAGTGCCAGGAATAACTCCAGGTGCACCTATAAGTGGTGGAGGGAAAGGTTTAGAAATAACAAGCTTTACAGCAGAGCCAAACGCAGTATATAGTGGTTCTACAGTAAGAGTAATAATGGAAACAGAAAATCAAGGTGGAGCAACAGCCTATAACAGTTCTTCTTTTGCTTATTTAACAGGTTCTAACATAAATTTAAATGGCAATGACGATAGGTATTGGAGAGGTAAAGATAATGAAGATAAAAATGATTGTAAATACTTTATGAAGGATATGAAGCCAGCAGATATTGTAAAGGGAACACAAGGTGACACTAAGACATTTAAATGGAATTTAATAGCACCAAATATTACAGCAGGTCAAACAAGAACTGATACATTTATAGGAAGGGTTTATACAGATTATGAAACTGGTGTTAATGGAAATATTTGGGTTTATACTGAAACAGAAGCAGATGCAGCTAAAGCATCTGGTAGAACTTTAAACAAAGCTTCATTCTCTTCAACATCAGGCCCAGTAGCTGTAGAAGTTTCAGTTTCTCCAGACCCTGTTATAATTTATGGTACGGATAAGTCATTAACGCTAAGTATAAAAATAAGTAATATTGCAAGCGGTACAATATATGAACCAGGTAAAGTAAAAGAATGTAATGTAACACTTGAATCAAACAACTTAAATAAAGTAAATGTTTCAGTAGATGCTCCAGATTTAGATTTAACAGGAACTGATTGTAATTCAGAAACTACGCAAGAACTTGTTTCAGGAAGGCCTACGACTGTATTTTGTGATGTAAAGGTTAAAACTTCAGTAACAACATTTAAGTCTTTTCCAATTAGTGTAAAAGTTAAATACGGATACTATACAGAAAAAACAGCAAGCGTAACAGTTCAAGGAAGATAATCTTTTTTCTATGTTTTTAATTAGCGTAAGCCATAAAGTTTCAAAATTAAGCGTAATGCTATAGCATTACAAGCTAACAAACCATAATCTATAAATATGCGTTTAACAATTCTATGTTAGTAAGGTGAAAATAAATGAATAAATCAATTTTATTAGCTACAATAGCTGTTCTTTTAGTTGCAGGATGTACACAGCAAGGACAATTACAATGGCCCTTTCAACAAGTAACAACAACAACAATTGGAGGAACTGGTTTAGTTATTTCAGATTTTAGTGCAGATCCAACAAATGTTTACAGCAATTCAAATGCAAGAATAATGATGACAGTTGCAAACAAAGGTGGTGCACCAGTCCCAGATGACAAGTCTGTAGTTTTCTTAACAGGTTCGGCTTTAAAATTAGATGATACAACTGGAACATATTGGCACAATTCTGCAGAATCAGTTTTTAAGCATTTTGGAAAAACAATGAATCCAGAAGACCCTGTTAGAGGAACACCAGCAGATGAAAAAACAATAACTTGGTCATTAACAGCACCAAATATTACAAAAGGTACAACAAGAACTGATATATTTATAGGAAGAGTTTATTACGATTATCAAACAACAGTAACAGGAACAATTTGGGTTTACTCTCAATCTGAGTCTGATGCAGCAAGAGCTGCTGGTAGAACTTTAAATAAAGCAACATTCTCTTCAACATCAGGTCCAGTAGCATTAATAGCTAAGGTTTCTCCAGATCCAGTTGTTTTAGCAACAGGTGAAAATTCATTTACAATGACAATTAAAGTTAGCAATGTTGGAGGCGGAGCTTTATACAAAGCAGGTGCTGTTACATATACACCAGGAAGCGAAGACGTTACATTAACAACAGATGAATTAAACAGAGTTAATGTTGCAATAAATGCACCAGGCATGACAGTTTCAGGTTGCACTGGAGAACAAGAATTGGTAGGTGGTAAAGACATAACATTGTCTTGCGATGTAACAATAGCAAGTCCACCAACAACATTCCAAGGCTATCCAATAACAATAACTGCAACTTATGGTTATAACACTGAAAGAACAGCAAGCGTAACTGTTTCAGGAAGATGATTTTTGTAGATAGCTAAAAGCTATCTACTTTTATTTGTAAAGCTATCAAGCCTTTTTTGAGGCAGTTTGACAGAGATATTTTCATTTAAAAGTATTTTTCCGTAAACACCATCATAACCAGGTTGCATTTTTATTTTTTCATTTCTATTTTTTAAAATCATTTCTACAACTTTTTCATGAGTTATTAGCCTTAATTTTTCTTCAGGTGCTTCAAGCAAAACATTTAATTCTGAGCCAAATTCTTTTATTAATTTCATTGTTTCTTCCCAAACTTTTCTTGAATAAGTCTCAGTATTGTAAACAATTGCAATTAACTCAGATAAGGGAAGCAAAGTTTTAAATGGAATAGCGTTTTTTGGAACAAATCCTTCTTCTCTATCTGCTAGTTCTTCTACCCTATGTAAAACACCTATGGTTAAAAGCTTTCTGCAAACAGGACAAATGTTATTGTATTTCATTGCTTCTTTTGGATCTAAGGAAACATTGCAATTTCTATGGCCGTCCCAATGGTATTTTCCTTCTTCTGGTGGAACTTCTCCTGTAAAAATAAAGTTTTTCTTGCTTTTAATTGCATCGCAAACCTCTTTATAGCTTATTTTTTCTAAATTAAAAGCATTAAATTCTCGGCCTAGCCTTATTATGTTAGAGGAATGAGAATCGCTATTTGATACTAAGGTATATTTATCTAAAGAAGAGATTCTCCAAAGCATTTCAGGGTTAGCACTTAAACCAGTTTCTAAAGCAAAAATATGCTTAGATTGATCTTGAAAGCATTCTTCCACAGAATCGAAACCAGACTTGCTACCAAATAGGCCGTACCAAGGAGTCATTACATGGCTTGGTATTATCATTATTTCCTTAGAAATGTTCATAAGAATTTCTACAAGTTCTGGACAAGTTAAGTTATTAAATATAGGCCTTCCATCGCTTTTTAAGTTACCATATTTTTTTAAAACATCATTTATTTGCTCAGCAATGCTAAAATTTGGGGCCAATATTATATTGTGAACCTTTCTTATTTTTTTATCTTGCTCATAAATGTTTGAAACTTCTGTTTGAAGTATAAAAAATATGCTTTTATCTTTATAAAAGTACAAGCCAGACTCGTTAAATTCTTTTAAACTTCTTTTTAATTCATTTAGCCATAACGGATGAGTAAAATCTCCAGTACCAATTAAGTTTAAACCTTTAAGCTTTGCTCCTTTTTCTAAATTTTCTATGCTAATGTCTTTGCTTGTTGCACGTGAAAATCTTGAATGAATATGCAAATCTGCAAAAATTTTCATTAAATCACTAGGTGGGCCGGACAGGATTCGAACCTGTGATTTCTACCTCGTCAAGGTAGCGTCATAACCGCTAGACCACCGGCCCTTGTTTTCTTTCAATTAATTTATCCAAAAAAGCTTTTATTTTATGTATATTAGAAACCTTTTTAATTGTTACCTCTGCCTCTTCTTCTATTCCGCCCATAGAATAAAGTCTTATTGTACCAATATTAAATAACCTGTCAATCATGCTTTGACTTAAAGTATAGTTAGAAATTTTTTCCCAATTTACAGAGTCTTCTTTTATGTTTAGCAAACCCCTTCTTTCAATTACTCTAAAATTTGTTATAATATAAGTATCAAGTTTTCTTAGCAATCCAGCTATTATAATAAAAACTATTCCTATAAACGGAATAAAAATTGTGTAAACACTATATTCTTTTGGTATAATTAAATATTTTAAGAAATCAAATGCGTTTAATATAATAAAAATACCTGTAACAATAATTAAGAAAGCAGCTAAATACCACTTTAAAAAAGCTAGTCTTGTTGGATGGAATATTAAGTAAACTTTTTCTGGCATACTAAATTGTTATTTTTCTTTAAATAAATTAGTGCGGCTGGCGGGAATCGAACCCGCCTTTCGAGCTTGGGAAGCTCGTGTCCTACCGATAGACTACAGCCGCATAAAGTAATTAAAGAAATAGTTATATTTTTACAAGTTTTTCTAATTTATTTTTATCTTTTAAGCTTATAATTTCTATTCCTAAGCTTTCTAGTTCCTTTTTTGTTTTTTCATCCAAAGCCTCGTAATCTAAAACTAAAACATAAGAAAATTTTTTCTTCTTTGCATCTTGTAAAAGTCTTTCTGTGCTTTCGTATTTTCCAGCAAATCCCCAGGCTTCTGCAATGCTTTGCATCTTACTAACTCTTATCGAATCTGCCCCTAAGGTAAATACAGCCATCATAAAAATCAGATGTTGAAGATTCCACCCATTCCTTCAGCAGCAGCTTCTTCTTCCTTTTTAATTATTTCTCTTGCTTTTTTTAAGTCTTCTTCCTTTATTTCAAAAATAAAATCTTTTATTAATTCTTTACACTTGTTAACACCAGTTTCACTTCCGTCTATTAAAAAGAAGCTACCATCATAATTTAAACCTAAAGATTTTGCGTCTCTAACTGTTATGCTTTGCTTGGCTGCAACATCAAAGTCTTTTTTTAAGGTTTCTTCTGCTTTTCTAACGTTTTCTTTTTTTACAAAAGCTATCCATTCCATAAAATCACTTTTAATTTTGTATAAACATATTAATAAACTCTACTATTAATTGATTTTTCAATGCTTTTAATGTCTTTTTCTATTAAGTTTGTTATTAAGCTAACACTTTGTAAACCATTTTCTAACTTTTCTGATTCTTGATAATATGGTGTTAAGCTTTCTTTAAAAGATTTGAAAACAGAAACCTCATACTTTATTAGGTTTAGCCTTTCAATAATTTTTTCACAAATTTTTGGAAAAACAACATAGTTTAAATTTAAAGCATTATTTAATTGCGTTAAATCTTTTTTATCGTTAATAAAATGATTGTAAGTTAAACTTGTAATTTGCTCAGCGTTTCTTAAAATTTTTTCTTCGTCTCTTAACTTAGTTAATTCCCTAAATTCTATTATAGGAACTTCCCTTGTAAGTGGTGTTTTTGGTTTTGCAAAAATTTCCAAAGTTTGTATTGGTTTAAGCATTTAATCACCAAGCCCTAGGCAGGATTTGAACCTGCGACCTTCTGTTTACGAGACAGACGCTCTACCAAACTGAGCTACTAGGGCATAATATCTATAAACATTTTAAAAATTAATAACTATTATGAAAGAAGCTATATTTTATAAAAAATTAAGAAATGCTGTTAAGTGCAATTTATGTGCTAGAGGTTGTGTTATACCTGAAGGTCAATTAGGCTTTTGCAGGACTAGAAAAAATATTAATGGAAAATTATATTCTCTTGTTTATGGAAAACTTTGCTCAGTTGCAATAGATCCTATAGAAAAAAAGCCATTGTATCATTTTGCTCCTGGTTCTCATACCTTATCTATCTCTACCGTTGGTTGTACATTTAATTGTAGATTTTGTTGCAATTATGAAATATCTCAAGAGTGGAAAGAAATAGTTGGCGAGGAATATTTACCAAAAGATATTGTTGAAATAGCTTTAAATCACAAATGCGAAGGCATATCTTATACTTATACAGAGCCAACAGTTCAATTTGAATTTTCCTTAGATACAGCAAAAATAGCAAAGCAAAAAGGCCTTTACAATATGTGGGTTTCAAATGGCTATACAAAACCAGAAGCAATAAAACAAATTTCAAAATACTTAGATGCAGTTACCCTAGACTTTAAAGGTTCTGCTAATGAAGAATTTTATAAAAAATATTCCTTAGTTCCTAAAGTCGAACCTATGTTTGATGCTTTGCTTGCTTACAAACAAAACAAGGTTTACATTGAAATAACAAACTTAATTATTCCTAAGATTGGAGACAACTTGCAAGATTTAAAAAAGCTTTGTAAGTGGATTGTAGATAATCTTGGAAGTGAAACACCATTTCACATACTTCAATTCTTTCCAACTTATAAATTATTAGATTTGCCAAGAACTCCTTTAGAAACTTTAGAAAAGGCTTATGACGTTGCAAAAAAAGAAGGATTAAAATATGTTTATGTTGGAAATGTTTTTGGTCATAAGTATGAAAATACGTATTGCCCTAAATGCAAAAATGTATTAATAGAAAGAACTATATTAGGCGTTACAAACTTTTTTTTAAAAAAAGATTTAAGATGCCCCAATTGCAAAACAAAAATACCGATTTTTGGAGAAAAATGGATTCCAGAAAATTTATGGAAATAAATTAAATTTTGTTAACTTTTCTTTTTAAATTTTCTAATTCACTTTCTATTCTTGCTTTTGCTTTATTTAAAAATACATATATACCTAAAATACTTTTATCATCCTTTCTTATCATAAGCTTTTCTTTTGTTTCTAAATTTATAAAGTTTTTTTACAACTTAAGAAGTAACAAACAATAAATTTATACATTTATAACATAAAATAATTCTTATGATACTAAAAGAAGAAGCCAATGAAAAAGTAAAAGAAGGTTGGCTAAGAGTTTGGATGATTTTTGAAGTTTTAGCAATAAATGAAAAAACAACAAGAGAATCTTTAG
>JAWBOD010000012.1:0-9650 GCA_039000735.1 Candidatus Aenigmatarchaeota archaeon
AATGAAAGAAAGATTTATAAAACCTGAAGAAGTTGTAGAAGAAAAAGTAGAGGAAGCTAAAAAAAGCATAGAAGAATTAAAGCCAGTTGAAATTAAAGAAGAACAAGAAAAAAATAAGTTTATAAAACCCAATGGCAAATTGTTAGTTAAGATATTAAGTGATTTACCAAGATTTGTTGGTAGTGATATGAAAAGTTATGGCCCCTTAAAAGCAGGAGATGTTGTATATTTGCCTGAGGAAATTGGCAAATTATTAATAACAAGAAATGTTGCTGAAAATATTTTAGAGTGATTTTAATGGATATGCCTTTAACACAAAAAAGATATTGCCCATTTTGTAAAAAACATACATTGCATACAGTGAGACGTGTTAGCGCTAAAAAAGTTAGAGGTTTGCTGTCTCATGGACAAAGAATATTTAAAAGAAAAATGAAAGGGTTTGGTAGCTATCCTAGAACAAATCCTAAAGGAAGATCTAAACCTACAAAAAAGGTAGATTTAAGATATAAATGTAATGTTTGTGGAAAAGAGCATACAGTAGGAAAGGGATTTAGAGTTAAAAAACTTGAACTTAAAAAGGGAGAATAATGAAAGAAATAATTACTAAACCAGAATCCAGATTTCTTAAAGTAGTTTGTTCTAAATGTAAAAATGAACAAATAATATTTAACAAAGCTACTTCTTTAGTTAAATGTTTAGTTTGTGGAGCAGAATTAGCAGAACCTACTGGTGGAAAAGCAAAAATAAAAGCAAAAGTTTTGCAAACTTATTAAAACATTAAATTTAAAAGTTATTATCATATAAAATGATTATGACAAAAAAAGAAAAATGGCCGTCCAAAGGTGAATTAGTAATAGGTGTTGTTACTAGAGTTAATCCTTTTTCTGCATTTATAGCTTTAGAGGAGTACGAAGGAAAAGAAGGTATGGTACATATTTCTGAAGTTGCTGGAAAATGGGTAAAGGACATAAGAGAATTTGTTAAAGTTGGAAAGAAAGTTGTTGCTTTGGTAATGAATGTTGATAAAGAAAAAAATCATATTGCCTTAAGCTTAAAAAGAGTTAAAAAATATGATGCTGAAGAAAAGATGAAAGAGTATAAAAGAGAGCTTAAAGCTAAAAAAATGCTTGAACTTGTTGCAAAGAATCTAAATATGAGCCTTTCTGAAGCTGAAGAAAAAATAGGAACTAAACTTGAAGAAATTTTTGAAGAAAAATTTAAGGCATTTCAACTATCCTTAACCCAGCAAGGTTACGATTTATTAATAAAAAAGGGTGTTCCTGAAGAATGGGCTAAAAAAATAAAAGAAGTTGCACAAAAAGAAATGGAAGTAAAAGAAGTCGAATTAAAACAAATAATTGAATTAAAATGTTTCAAATCTGATGGAATAGAAATAATTAAAACAGTTTTAAAAGAAGCTAAAAATAAATATAAAGTAGATATAAAATATATTTCTGCACCAAAATATTCATTATCATTAAAAACAAAAGATGCAAAATTAGGTGAAAGAAAATTAAAAGAAATAACAGAAGAAATTATTAGTAATATAAATAAGTTAGGTGGAGAAGGAAGGATTTTATAATGCTTATTAAAAAATGTCCTAATTGTAAAATTTATACGTTAAAAGAATTATGTCCCAATTGTAAAATAAAAACGATAAGTGCCCATCCAATAAAGTTTTCATTAGAAAAAGAGAAAAAATACAGTAAATATAGAAATATTTAAATTAGTTAAAATTAAAAGGTGGTAATATGATTGAAACAAAAATATTTGTAGAAGAGAAACCAAAGCTAAAAAATCCAATATGCATTGTTGGCTTACCTGGAATAGGAAATATTGGTAGAATTGCAATAGGTTATATGGTACACATTCTAAAAGCTAAAAAGTTTGCAGAGCTTTACTCACCCTACTTCTTTCCATTTGTAATGATACATAATAATATGGTACATACTTTAAGAAATGAATTTTATTATTTAAAGGGAAAGGAGCATGATTTAATTTTACTTATTGGAGATTGTCAAACATACGATCCTAAAGGCCATTATGAAGTTGTTGGAAAAATTTTAGAGTTTTTAAAGGAATTGGGTTGTAAGTTTATTATAACTGTAGGCGGATTTGGAACAGGCAAGGTTTTTGAAAAACCAACTGTTTTTGGTTCTGTAAATGACCCATCATTATTAAAGGAATATAAAAATTATGGAATAAATTTTGATGTTAGCGGTCAAATAGGAACAATAGTTGGTGCATCTGGGCTTTTAGTTGGCTTATCAAAATTATATGGAATGAAAGGATTGGTTTTGCTAGGAGAAACAACAGGTTTTCCAATAATGACCGATCCAACAGCAGCTGAAGCAGTTTTAGAAATTTTAGAAAAAATATTAAAAATAAAAATTGACTTAACAAAGTTAGATGAAAAAGTTAAAGCTATGCATGACTTTATTAAAAAACTTGAAGACATTCAAAGGCAAGCAATTGAACAAATGCAAAAAGAAAAGAAACCTGAGGAATTAAAGTATATAGGGTAATAATCAGGTTTTTTTATGAAAGAATATACAAGGTTTGAAAAAGCAAGAATAATTGGAGCAAGAGCTTTACAAATAGCAAGAGGTGCGCCACCTTTAATTAAAACTGATATTAAGGATCCCATTAAAATTGCTGAACTAGAATTTGAACAGGGTGTTATACCATTAAATGTAAGAAGACCAAAAGAAGCTGAAGCTAATTAACATGATAAAAGATATAATTTTATCTGAAACTTATAATTCTTGTAAAGAAAAAACTATAGAAATTTCAATAAAAAATGAATATGGAATTTTTTCTGCAAATTCCTCATCTGGAACTTCAAAAGGAAAATATGAAGCAAAAGCTTTGCCAATTAAAAAAATAAATAAAATATTTCCAAAATTAAAAAATAAATTTATAGGAAAAAATGAAAAGGAAGTAGACAAAATAATTGAAAAAATTGGAATTGAAAAAATTGGTTCTAACTTGTCAATAGCATTGTCAATGGCTGCAATTAGAGCAATAACAAGCAATGAACCATATAAATTTTTTAAAAATTGTAATGTCTTTCCTTTTCCTTTAGGAAATGTGATTGGTGGTGGAGTTCATAGTGGTTATATTTCTGAACAAGAACTTTTGGTAGTTCCGTTAAAAGCTAAAAACATTAAAGACGCTATAAAAACTAATTTTTTAATTTGGAAAGAAACAAAGTATTATTTAAATCATTTTATTTTTGGTAGAAACAAAGAAAATGCTTGGATATGTAAATTAAATGATTTAAAATGCTTAGATGTTTTAACAAATATAGCTGAAGAATATGAAGCAAGAGTAGGAATAGACTTTGCTGCATCTCAAATTTATAAAAATGATAAGTATATTTATCGATATCCAAATAGAAAACTTTCTCCAGAAGAGCAATTAGAATTTGTTTTAGACTTAATAAAAACTTTTCATTTATTTTATGTAGAAGATCCTTTTTATGAAAACGATTTTAAAAATTTCGCTGAATTAACAAAAAAAGCAAAATGCTTGGTTGTTGGTGATGATTTATTTGTTACACAATCTTCTAGACTTAAAATTGGAATAAAAATGAAAGCAGGAAATGCGATTATTATTAAGCCAAATCAAGTTGGAACAATTTCTAAAACTTTAGAAACTGTAAAATTAGCAAAAAAAGCTAACTATAAAACCATAGTTTCTCATAGATCTTGCGATACAAAAGATAGCTTTATTGCAGACTTGGCTGTTGGAATAGAATCGCCTATTATAAAGTGTGGAATTTTTGGCGAAGAAAGAGAAGCAAAATTAAAAAGGCTAATAGAAATTTGGGATAAAGCTAAAAATCCAAAAATGGCTAAAGTTTTTATATAACTTTTTAAAGATAATAACTATGGGAAAAAAAGAAACAAAAATAGAATTATACGAAGAAGAGCAACTTTTACTTTCTAAAGAAAGAACCATTTTATCATTTATGAGAACAGGTTTGGCCTTTGTTGCTACTGGAATTGTTATTGCTAGTTTTTTTGAAGGACTTAGATCAGCCCAAATAATTGGATACGCTCTTGTTGGTATAGGGTTTATAGAAGTTGGTGAATCTATTAGAAGACTATTAATTAAGCAAAGGGAAGCTGAAAAAATAAAGAAAAAATTAGAAAGACTTTAGCTTTTTCCATTTAGGACCTTCAGGTGTATCTTCTATTAAATATCCTTTTTCTAATATTTCTTTTCTTATTTTATCTGCAACTTCAAATTCTCCTCTTTTTCTGTAACCTTCTCTTTTAATAATTAAATCTAAAATTTCTTTTGGTAAAGTTTCTTTTTTAATTTCTTTTTGAAGTATACCAAAAATACCCCCTAGTTCTTTAAGTGTATTTATTATTACTTCTCCTGTTTCTTTACTAACTTTTCCATTTTTGTCTAAAAATTTGTTAACTTCTTTAGCTAATTCAAACAAAGCAGATAAAGCTAAAGGTGTGTTAAAATCGTCATTCATTGCATTTGTAAATTTAATCTTAGTTTCTTCTATAACCTTTTCTAATTTTTTATCATCAATCTTTTCATCTTTTTCAAAATTTTTTATTCTTTCCATTAGATTATAAAAAGTATTTAAATTTTCCTTTGCTTGCCTTAATGCATCTTCATCAAAGTCTATGGGTGCTCTGTAATGTGTAGAAATATAAAACATTCTTAGAACTTCTGGTTCGTATTGCTTTAAAGCTTCTTTAATTGTTATAAAATTCTTTAAGGATTTGGACATTTTTTCTCCTTTTATAAAAAGAACTCCACTATGCAACCAATATTTAACAAAAGGTTTTATGCCTGTAGCTGCTTCAGCTTGAGCAATTTCATTTGTATGGTGCGGAAATATAAGCTCTGTTGCACCTCCATGTAAATCATATTGTGGGCCAAAAATGCTTACAGTCATAGCAGTATCTTCTATATGCCAACCAGGCCTGCCTTTAAGCTTAACTTCTTTACCATTTACTTTTATTTTTATTTCCCAAAAAGGTTCTCCTGGTTTTGCAGACTTCCATAGAGAAAAATCATATGTATTCCTTTTTCTTGGATCTGGTTCAATTCTATGTTTTTTTAACTCTTCTATTGTCATTTTTGAAAGTTTAGTATAATCTTTAAATTTATTAACATCATAGTAAACATCTCCATCTACAACATAAGCATAACCTTTATCTATTAGAGCTTGAATTTGCTCTGCTATTTGTGGTATAAATTCAGAAGATTTTGGAAACAAATTAATGTTTTGCTTTACCCCTAAAGCTTCCATATCTTCAAAAAATCTTTTTATGTAAAATTCTGCTAATTCTTTAAAAGATACGCCTCTTTCATTTGCTCTTTTAATTATTTTATCATCAATATCAGTAATATTTTGAACGTAAAAAACATTATAGCCAATGTATCTTAGCCATCTAACAATAACATCAAAATTTATATAAGTTTTAGCATGTCCTAAATGAGCATCATCATAAACAGTTTGGCCACAAACAAACATTTTTACTTTTCCTTTTTCTAATGGAACAAACTCTTCTTTTTTTCTTGTTAATGTGTTGTAAACTTTTAACATACTATCATTTCACTAATTTTTTCATTATCTTTTTAACTCCAAATTCATTTATCATTTTATCGATACAGAGCTCGGGCCGAGAGTCGAACTCGGTTCTTCCGCTCTGCAGGCGGATGCATAGCCGTTCTGCCACCCGAGCATATGATTACTTAAAAACATCACAACTTAAATATCTTTCGCCTAAATCTGGTAAAATAACAACTATTGTTTTACCCTTTTTTAATTCTTTTGCTTTTTGTACAGCTACATGCATTGCAGCCCCTGAACTTAAACCAACAAACAAACCTTCTTCTTTTGCTAATCTTCTTGTCATATTTTTTGCTTGTTTTAGTGTAACATTTATTTTTTCATCAATTTTAGCTTCATCAAAAATAGATGGCCTGTAAGGTTCGTTCATATTTCTTAAACCTTGTATTTTTTCACCTAAGAAAGGTTCAACAGCAACAATTTTTATTTTTGGATTGTATTCTTTTAATCTCTTACTAACACCTATAATAGTACCGCCAGTTCCTATACCAGCAATTAACATATCTAATCTTCCATTAGTTTGTTCTAAAATTTCTTTACCTGTAGTTTCGTAATGAGCTAAAACATTATCTTCGTTATTAAACTGATCGAGCATAAAATATTTTTTAGGATGGCTTCTAAGCATTTCATTTGCTTTTTTTATTGCATTCCATTCCTCACCATTTGTTAAAATTACTTTGGACCCTAGCGCTCTTATCATTTTTACCCTTTCTATACTAACTGATTTTGGCATTACTAAAATTGCTTTGTATCCTTTAACTGCAGATACCAATGCTATGCCAATGCCTGTATTTCCTGAAGTAGCTTCAAGAATTATTTTATCTTTTGTTAACCTTCCTTCTTTTTCTGCTTTTTCAATCATATATTTTGCTATTCTATCTTTAATTGAACCTCCAATGTTAGTTCTTTCTAATTTTGCTAATATTGTAGCATCATTTTTTCCTACTAATTTATTTATTTTAACAATTGGTGTATTTCCAATTAAATCAAGAGCATTGTTAGCAATCATACATTCACCAAAAGATACATTTTCTTTCTCATGTCTTTTAAGTTTTTATATTCGATTACTAATTTCTTTTTCTTTAAAATAGAAATATTATACCTTAAAGTTCTATCAGCTAAACCAGTTAACCTAAGAAGATCTTGTCTAGACTTAGGAGTAGAAAGAAATTTTTTAATTACTTCTTGAGCAAAGACGTCCACCGGCCATACCAACCCATTTTTATTAGGTTTGATAGATATAAAAAGTTTTTTATTGTGGCAATGGTAAATAAAATTATGGAACATTACAAAATGTACATAAATGGAGAATGGGTAGATTCTGATTCTGAAGAAACATTTACAAAAGTTAATCCTGCTACCTTAGAAATGATTGGTGAATTTCCTAAAGGAAATGAGATGGATGTAGAAAAAGCTGTAGACGCTGCAGAAGATGCTTTTGAATTATGGTCTGAAATGCCTGCACCAAAAAGAGGAGAAATATTGTATAAGGTTGGTCAATTGCTACAGCAAAGCAAAGAAGATTTAGCAAAAATAATAACAATTGAGATGGGAAAGGTTTTAAAGGAAGCAAGAGGAGATGTGCAAGAAGCAATTGATATGACATTTCTTATGGCTGGGGAAGGAAGAAGACTATTTGGAAAAACAACCACTTCAGAATTAAAAGATAAATTTTCAATGGCAGTAAGAAGGCCTTTAGGCATAGTAGGATTAATAACTCCATGGAATTTTCCTATTGCAATTCCTTCATGGAAAATAATGCCAGCATTGATATGCGGAAATACAATAGTATTTAAACCATCTTCTGACACTCCTTTATGCGCTATAAAGTTTGTTGAAATTCTAGAAAAAGCTGGAATACCAAAGGGTGTTGTTAATTTAGTTATAGGTTCTGGCGGAACTGTTGGTATGCATTTAGTTAGACATAAAAAAGTTAGGGCAATTTCATTCACAGGACATAGAGATACTGGTTTAGAAATTATTAGAGCAGCTGGATTAAAAAAAGTTAGTTTAGAACTTGGTGGGAAAAATCCAATAATTGTTATGGACGATGCTAATTTAGATTTAGCAGTAGAAGGTGTAATTTGGGGAGGTTATGGAACTACTGGTCAAAGATGTACGGCTGCTTCTCGAGTCATAGTTCATGAAAAAATTAAAGATATTTTTGAAAATTTGCTTATTGAAAGAATTAAAAAATTAAGATTAGGTAATGGATTGGAACCTGATACCGATATTGGGCCATTAGTTAATCAAGCTGCTCAAGAAAAATCAAAAACTTATGTTAACATAGGATTAAAAGAAGGTGCAAAACTTTTAATTGGTGGTCATATCCCTAATATGAAAGGATTTTTCTTTGAGCCAACATTATTTACAGACTGCTCAATTGATATGCGAATAGCACAAGAAGAAATATTTGGTCCAATTGTTTCACTAATAGCTGCTAAAGATTTAAACGAAGCAATTAAAATTGCTAATTCAGTTGAATATGGTTTAAGTTCTTCTATATACACAAACAATATAAGAAATGCATTTAAAGCAATTGAAAAACTTGAAGCTGGTTTAACTTACATTAATGCTCCAACAATTGGAAGCGAAGTTCATTTGCCATTTGGTGGAGTAAAATGTTCAGGTAATACAAGAGAAGGTGGTTGGACAGCAATTGAAGAATTTAGCGAATTAAAAACTGTTTATTTTGATTACTCTGGAAAATTACAAAAAGCACAAATTGATAATTAAATATAACCCCAAGAAAATAATTTATCTGAGTCTGTAAACCATCTTTCTCCAATATCAGTTCTGTAAAACATATTTGGTATAATTATGTTAGAAATTTTGTTGTAAGCAATTTTTCTAGCTTCTTCCATGGTAGTTCCAGTGCCAACAACAACAAGTGCATAACCACAACAGCCAGCTAATACCCAATTTCCATCTACAAGCTTAACTTCACCAAGTCTTATACCGTCCATATCAGGTTTTTTAAATATTATTAATGCATCTTCAGAATATTTTTTAAATGTTTTAGGGTCATGAAAAGGAAATGGCGGAACCGCTAAAACAACACCAACTTGAAAACCTTTTTTTTGTTTTTAATTCAAAATTTTCTTTTTTAGCTAAAGAATAAAGAAAATCTCCCCAATTACTTAAAACTCCTTCTATTTGTATGCTTATAGTGGGAATTCCAAAGCGTGCTGTCCATTCTAAAGGATATATCCCTCTTCCATTTACTATGGTGTTAATATCAATGTAACCAACATAACCACTTTGCTTTAGCTTTTCTTTCATTTTTAATAAGGTTTCATTAAAAAGAGTATTTGGTTGTGACCAGTACATTGTTTCTCCCATTTCCCATGTAGATGGTCCAATGTTACCTGGGAAAAGTTTTTTGTGCTCAAAATTAACATTTATTGGATAAATAAAATCTTCTCCATTAAAAAATGCACCAATAGCAATCTCGACACCTGAAATAAATTTTTGTATTTGAAATGACTTTATTCCAGCATCTTTCATTTCTTTGTAACCAAAATCTCTATCAATTTCAAGCTTATCAGTATAAGTGCTGCCACCAACAACAAGCTTTCCTTCCTTTCTTAATTTTTCTGCTATACTACCAAAACCAACGTCGTCAAAAACAATTAAATCAGCCCAATCTTTAAAGTCTTCCCATTTTTCTACTTTATCAACAAAGCCATCACAAACATCTTTTTCTTCCTTATCTTCTATAAATATTTTAACCTCGTGACCTTCATTTTTAACTTTCCAAGCTAGATCTCCAATTAAACCTGAACTTGAAACAAACAATATTTTTTTCTTTTCATTTGTCATAAAAATTAAATGTATTACTTAACTTATAAAATTATTTTAAATAAAGAAAACAAAATTTTATTATGAGACATAAATTAGGTTCTAAATCGTTAAAAATAATTGAAAGGGATAAAAAAGTTATTTCTCCGTCGCTAACAAGAGAATACGAATTAGTTATTGACAAAGCAAAAGGTTGTTATATTTGGGATGTAGATGGAAGAAAATATTTAGATTTTTCAGC
>JAWBOD010000013.1:0-9529 GCA_039000735.1 Candidatus Aenigmatarchaeota archaeon
AACTCTTGTAACTGCTGGAACCCAATTTTCGTGTGGCAAGTTTAATTCACGCGTATCTTCTATACTTATAATTTTTGCTTCGTTTGGAACAAACATTAGCAAAGCATTTAGTAAAGTAGTTTTTCCAGTTCCAACTCCACCAGCAATTAGTATTGAAGCTCCGTTTTCAACAGCTAACCACAAATATGCTAAGATTTCGCTGTTAACAGTTTTCTTATTTAATAAATCTATAGGAGAGAGCGGTTCCTGAACAAATTTTCTAATCGTAAAAGAAGGTCCTCTTGTTGTAACATCGCTTGCAAAAGTTGCTTGAACTCTAGAGCCGTCTGGTAAGGTTCCATCAAGTAAAGGCTCTGCATAAGATATAAATCTACCAGATCTTTCAGCTAATTTTACTACAAATTCCTTAAGCTTTTTTGCATCGTTAAAAATAATGTTTGTTTTTATTGAACCATATCTTCTATGAATAATGTAAATTGGTATTCCTATTCCATCGCAAGAAATATCTTCTATGTAAGGATCTTGCATTAAT
Organism: Candidatus Aenigmatarchaeota archaeon; assembly: GCA_039000735.1. Taxonomy (GTDB): domain Archaea; phylum Aenigmatarchaeota; class Aenigmatarchaeia; order Aenigmatarchaeales; family Aenigmatarchaeaceae; genus JAWBOD01. The sequence goes on from JAWBOD010000013.1 coordinate 533, forward strand.
GGTTCTATTTCATTTAAACCAACAAAATTTCTTTGAATGTAATATAAAATTTTTAAAAATGCTTCTTTTGAAAGCTTAATTTCATATTCGTCTAAAACTTTTTTTGTTTGCTCTTCTAAGTAGCTTAAAGCTTCTTCTTTTCTTTTTACAGCAGAAAGTTCTATGTCAATTATTTCCATTAAGCCACTTACTATTTTTTCATAAATTTTTTGCTCATCTTCACTTAACTTTGGTTCAATTACATTATAAATGTATTCCTTTTCTTTTTCATCGTATATTATATCAACATAAACAAATGGCTCAATTAATGAATATTTTACTCCAACACCTTCTTTTTCTGGAAATGTTACTATTAGTTGCTTTTGTATAGGCTTTTCTTGTATAACTTCTTTTATCAGCTTTTCTTTTTTAATTAGCTTTTTAACTTTTGTAATTTTTTTATGTTTTTTTCTTACTTTAGGTCTTTTTAAGGCTAAGCCACGATGCTTTATTAAACTTTTTCTTGGTCTTGCTTTAGAAAGCTTAACTCTCTTTTTTGGCATAAGGATTTATTGGTTAATTTATTTATTAAAGTTTGCTACTAAATTCTTATTATGCTTCCGGAAAATGTTAAAAAAGTTTTATTAAGGCAAAGATACAAATTAGTAGGAAATCATTCTGCTGCTAAGCTTTGCTTATGGACTAAAAAATCTATAAAAACTGGAGGCAAAGAACATTGCTATAAAGAGCAGTTTTATAAAGACATAGGAATAAAAAGCCATAGATGCTTACAATGTACTCCAAGTGTTTCTTGGTGTTCTTTAAGATGTCAATTTTGTTGGAGAGCAACTGAGCTAACAATTGGCCAGAAAATTGAAAAAGAAGATGAACCGGAGTTTATTGTAAATGGACTTTTAAATGCCCAAAAGCAGCTCTTAACCGGATTGGGTGGTACAAAGCATGATGAAAAATATCTTAAAGAAGCTTATGAGCCAGGAAATGTTGCTATTTCTTTAAGCGGTGAACCTACTTGTTACAGCAAACTTTCAGATTTAATTAAAGAATTTCATAAAAGAAATATGAAAACTTTTTTAGTTACAAATGGTACTTTTCCTGAGAGGTTAGAAGCATTGGAAACGTTGCCAACTCAATTGTATATTTCTTTATGTAGCAATAGCAAAGAAATGATGGAAAAAGTTCAAAGGCCTTTAATAAAAGATGCTTGGGAAAGACTAAATAAAACTTTAGAATTATTTCCAAATTTTAAGACAAGAAAAGTTGTTAGGTTAACAATGGTTAGAGAATTAAACATGAAAGAACCTGAAAAATATGCAAGGTTAATTGAAAAAGCTTTACCAAATTTTGTTGAAATTAAATCATTTATGAGTGTAGGGTTTTCAAGGCAAAGACTTCCTTATTCTTCTATGCCTTCTCATGAAGAAATTAAAAATTTTTCTGAAAAAATTGCAGAATTAATTGACTATAAAATTGTTGACGAGAAAAGAGATAGTAGAGTTGTTTTATTAAAAAAATAAATTACATATTTTTAATATATTCAGAAATTAATGGAACTATACTTAATTCTATAAATTTTTTAGGTTCTTTAGAAAAGAACGTATCGGTTGTTATTAGTTCTGAACCTAGATTCTGTAATTTTTCTATACCACTTTTTGTTATTAAATGAGCTAAACATACGAATATTTTTCTTGGATTTTTTTGTTTTACTAGTTCAAAAGCTGAAATTATAGTTTTTCCACTTGCTGCAACGTCATCATAAATTATAACGTCTCTATTATATAGATTTGCTTTTGGAGGTTTCATTGTTATATGCTGGGTATAATGGTTTCTTTCTTTTTCAAGTATTTCAAAATCACAGTTAAGATAATTTGCCATTTCTCGAATTAAAGTATCAGCACCCTTTCCAGGACCTATAACTATAGGATTCTTCAAGTTTTTGGTTTTAAGATAATCTGAAAAAATTTTAACTGGTGTTAAATCATGAATTTTTATTTTCTTAAAGAAGCTTTGAATGTTAGGTTTGCTATGTTTGAAAATGATCTTGTTTCTCCTGGTAAGAATTGTTTATCTTCCTAGCATAGAACATATAAGGTAATAAAAGGTTTAATTCTTTAGCATCATTTTCTTTTAATAGATTAAGAATAAAGTAAATTTTTATTATAACATCATTTACAGCTGGTTTGAATCTGTTTGTCCTTAAAATAAGCAAAATATTTTTATTCTTTATTTTTTCTGTTTCTATTGTTGATTTTATTTCACTATCAGGAAATATGGTATTTTTAATTTTTATGAAATCTGCATTAATTTGCTCTGCTATCTGTTTAGAAAAATTATCTTCTCCGATTACAATATCTACTTTCATAAATAAAATTACGAATTGAAATTTAAAAATGGGCTCGTCCGGATTTGAACCGGAGTCACACGCATTTTAGATTTTTCCCCCAAGCGTGTATACTAGACCAAGCTATACTACGAGCCCATAAATTTATACATTTATTTTTAAATTCTTTAAATTATCAATTAAATTCTTTGTAACAATGCTTGTACCGCAAACAACTTGAAATGCCATATCTGGTAAATACTCATTTGTAGAATCTCCTTGATGTTCTGTTATCTGAGCTAACACAGCTGAAACGGTATTAGGCATAAATGCTTTCCATAAGCTAGCTACTTGTTCATACTCGGCCGGATTTTCTTTATGAACCATTGTAGACGAACCTATTCTTTCAGTTTCCCAAAATTTTTTATGCGCATATTCTTTTATTTCGCTTCTAAATTGATGTCTTATGTCTGTAGCAATGTTTGCTTCAACAGACAAGGCGGAAATATGAAAATAAGTTAAATCTGAAATTTCTTCGTTTCTTTCAGATTCTTCCAATTCTTTAAAGTTTAAAGAGATATTTTCAATATTTTTTATTCTTTTATTTAGCCTATTTGCGTACTGATTAAATACTTTTTCTATTGTAATTTTTCCTTTATGACGGCCATTTACTCTTTTTGGAATAACAACATATTTATTTTTATTTGCAATATTTCTTAATTCCTCTTCTAACAAATAAAGTCTAGGTAATGATATTTCTGGAACTGCTTTTGATAATTTAGTTAGAATATCTAAGTTTTCGTATTCTTTTAATTTTTGAACTAATTCTTTGTCTTGAGGAATATATCTATAATCAAGCGGACTTACAGTTTTAAATCTTTCCATAATAAACCTCTTATTCTAAAAATAAAAGTAAAAACATGATTGCTATGCCAAACAAAATCATAATTAGCTCTATTAAAGATTTTTTAAAGTTAACCTCTTTTTGTAATTCTGGTATTAAGTCAGAAGATGCTATGTAAAGAAAGTTACCAATTGCAAATGGTAATAAAAACTTAGTTAAGCTTTCAAAATAAGATCCAATAATTAATGAAGTTAAAGTTCCAATAATTGCTATAAGTGCAGTAAAAAAGTTTAAAAGTAATGCTTTTTCTTTTTTAAATCCACCATGAATTAAAACACCAAAGTCTCCTATTTCTTGCGGGATTTCGTGTAATATAACTGCTAAAGTTGTTGTTATCCCAATTTGAAAAGATGCTAAATAACTTACACCAATTATTAGTCCGTCTATAAAATTATGAACGCTATCTCCTATTAAATTCATTATTGCAAATGGGTGTGGATGTTCTTTAGAAGTTGGTATGTGGCAGTGTCTCCATTGAATAAATTTTTCAACAATAAATGAAATTATTATTCCTAAAAGAATATAAGATGCTAAGGATATTTCTGTATTTAACTTTACAGATTCTGGTAAAAGATGAATAAAAGAATCTCCTAGCAATCCTCCAACAGAAAAGCTTACAAGATAAAGCAATAATTTTCTTAGCTTTTTTTCGTTTAACTTAAATGTAAATATACCTACAAAAGAAATTAAACTTACTAAAACTACACTAGTTAAGCTAAGTAACCAAAGCATTTTTATCTTTTAAATTTTGCTATGTCTTTGTAAGTGTCTACATGAGTTAGAAACAAAGATCTACAGCAATATCTTTTTAATCCTAATTCATCTAAAACTTTTTTTGGTTCTTCTCCAGCCTGAACTCTTTTTTTATATTGCTCCCATAAATGTGCAACAACTTTTCCACAAGTCATACAACGAATTGGAATTATGATTTAAACCACCTTACCTCTTTGAACGTTGCTTATGTCTTCGTGGGCCAGCCTTACTTCTGCTTGGTTTGTGAGGTTCTGTTCTTCTTGAATCTGCTATAAGTAATGTTCTATCATAATTTAAAAATTTATCTTTTAAGTCTTTATCGTATTCAACTAAGGCTTTTGCTATGGCTTGTCTAGCAGCGCATGCTTGGCCAAAAATACCTCCACCTTTTACATTAACACTTATATCTAGTTTTTTCTCAATACCTTCTGCTAAGACTAAAGGCTCTTTTATAAAAAGTCTTAGCATTTCTGGTTCAAAAATTTCTAAAGGTTTATTGTTAATTAAAATATTTCCCTTTCCTGGTTTTGCTACAGCTCTTGCTACAGCTCTTTTCCTTTTGCCTACTGTTTGAATTATTTCCTTTTTCTTACTCAATTTTAGCACCTAATTTTTTACACAAATCCCTAAGAGTTATATATTTGCATTTTATATTCTCAACTGTTTTGCTTATTTTTTCGCCCTTTAAGTTTTTTGGATTTCCAATAAAAACCTTTAATCTCTTTAATGCTTTTTTTCCTTTTTCTTTTTTGTAAGGAAGCATTCCTCTTACTACTCTAATAAAAAGTTTATCCGGATATCTTGGGTAAAATGGCCCTTTAATCGGATCTCCTCTACTTCTTTTTTCATAATATCTTTTAAAAATAGCTTCAGGGTTTCCTGTAATGATAGCGTTTTCAGAATTAATAACAATAACATTTTCTCCTTTTAAAAGTTCCTTTGCAATCTTAGAAGCTAATCTTCCTAAAATTGCATCTGTAGCATCAACTATCATTAAATCACTATTTTAACATTTGTTCCTTTTGGATTTTCTTTAATAAGTTCTTCAATTGTTAAAACCTTTCCGCCACTTTTTTGAATTTTTTCTATTGCAGACATCGAGAAGCTTGAAGCAGCAACTTTTATTGGTTTTTTTATTGTTCCTGAAGAAAGAACCTTTCCAGGAACAACAACAGTTTCATTTTCTTTACAAATTTTATTAAGTTTTGATAAGTTAACCTCTGTTTTTCTCCTTCTTGGTTTTTCTAACTCATCTGCTAACTTAATTAAAAATGGTATGTTTTCTCTATAACCGCGATTGCGAATTTCTTCTATTAAACTTGCAATTATAGGATTTGTTGGGCCAGTTGGTTTCGGCATGTTAATCTGTTTTATTTTTTATATTTTTAAAGCTTTTGTAACTATATTTTAAAGTTGTATATTTTCTTTAACCATTTGATTTCAAAAATTTTCTTTTGTACAAGACGATAAACAACTATTCCTTTAACTTTAAATTTAAATGTGTTTTTATACTTTTTCAGATAATTAAATACATTTTTAAAATTTTCAGAAACCGAACATATCGAAACATGTATTATAAAATTATTCCAAGAATAAGGATAACCATATTTTTTAATATTTATCCTTTCTTTTTTGGAAAATCTTGGTAAAGCATTTGCAATAAAATCGTATATATATTCTTTGTTTCTATAATCATTAAGAGTTTCAATAATTTTTTTCTGAAAATTTCTAAGATTTATATTATTATCCGCTATAAAAACAATTCCTTTTGATTTGTTAATCTTATCATCTAATATTTTTGGTCCATTAAATGTAATATAAAAAGATTTGGTATTATTACAAATGTTAATTAGTTCTTTTTCTATTTGAGATAATTTTTTTTCTTTAAAATTACCTAAGAAAAGGATTGAGTGCGGTGGTTGTTCTGTAAATTTAACATTTTTAAATTTTTTTGAAATTTCTTTTTTTGCTTTTATTACATATTTTTCAAAATCATTTGGTAATTTTAAACATATTACAAGATCGACCATTTAATCTCACATAAAAATTATGCGGAGGGCCGGATTTGAACCGACGAAGGGACTAACCCACAGGATTTCTAATCATAGCAAGATTTCTTGCATCAGTACTTAAGAGTCCGATCTTAAGTAACGCACAGCAGGTTGTCCTGCGCCTTGTCTTTGCGCTATGCGCACAATTTAGACCAGACTTGGCTACCTCCGCTTGTTTTAAAAATAAGAAAAAAGAAGTTTATAAATATTTTTATTTTAATTTTTTAATCTTGTTTTCAAAGTCTTTTGCTTTTTGTTTTAAAATATCTACAGCAATTAAAACAATTTCTTCAGGCTTTAAACCAGAAACACTTTCTACATTAAATATAAATTTTGTGTTATCGCCTTCTATTTCTAAAGCATTTTTTGGCTTTGCTATCTTTATGCATTCTTTACATAAATCACAATCTAAGCTAACAAAAGCATTTTTTTCATCAATTTTTAAAGCATTCTTTGGGCAAGCTTTCATTGTTTCTTCTGGATTTTCCAATTTTTCTTTAAGCTTAGCATTAGGAAAATATCTGTAAAACGCTATTGCAGCTTGATATCTAGCATGATTTTTTGCAGTTCCTAATGATGCAGAAGCCTCTAACTTTAATTTTTGTTCATCAAAAAGCTCTACTATTGGTATGTTATCGTAAAGAGGCTTTACTTCAGGATCGCTTGACTTCATATCTTTTGAGAAAACCATTCCTGGACCTTTTTTATTTATCGCAAAAATAACTTCACACATTGAGCAAGTTTTTCCATCTTCATGCTCACTTTTAAAATGAAACTTTTTAGGATCAAAAACTAAAGGTATCAATCCAAGCCTGTGTGCAATAATTTCATTATACAATATAGAATCATTTACAGAAAAGTCAACTGTATCTATTGCTAAAATTGGAATTTCCGATATCATTATTCTTCTTAAAGCATTAGCAAACTGCGGATTAGTTTCTTCAAGCAAAAATTTTAATTCGTTATTTGTTTTTTCTAAAATCTTAATTTTCAAAAAAACACCTTAGTAAAAAGTGGTAATCATAATTTATTAATCTTTCGTTTTATATTCTTCTACCTCTTCTCCCACCCTTAGGCTTCATAAACCCGTGGCCTATTGGTGTTACATCTTCTATTCTTCCTATTGTTAAGCCAGCTCTAGCTAAAGCTCTTATTGCAGGTTGAGCACCTGCTCCAGGATTTTTAGTTTTAATTCCACCAGGAGCTCTTACTCTTATATGAACTGCATTTATTCCTTTTTCTAAGGCAACTTCAGCAGCCTTTGTAGCTGCTAACAAAGCTGGATAAGGAGCACCGCCTTCCCTATCCTTATCAGTCATCATTCCAGCCGAAAATCTTGCTATGGTTTCGCTTCCGGTAATATCGGTAATATGAACAATAGTATTGTTAGGTGAACTAAAAATGTTGGCTATTCCCCATCTAAGATTTTTTTCAGGACTTTTTTTCAATTTTTTCACCTATTTCTTTTTTATAAAATCCAATTTTGTTTTCATCAGCCAATGGGATAAGCATACTTGGCCACCTTACTCTTCTTCCATCTAGTGCTATGTGACCATGAACAATTAGTTGCCTAGCTTGCTTAATTGTGTTTGCTAAACCTTTCCTGTAAACTAATGTTTGAAGCCTTCTTTCTAAAAGATTTTCAACAGTTAAGGCTAAAACATCATCTAAGCTTGCATCTGGCTTTAAAAGCCCAAGTTTATTTAGCTTATCTAAAAGTATTTTTTCTTTTTCTTTGTCTCTTTTTGCAGCTAAGTTTCTAGCAATTCTTCTATACTTTCTAAGAATGCTTTCCATTCTCCATATTTCCTTTTTTCTTCTTAATCCATATTCTTTTAATAGCTTTTTTTCAGCTTCTATTCTTTCTCTGTCCCAAATTCTAAGAGGTTTTTCATATTTTTTCTTTTGTCTTTTCAATTAATCACTCTTTTTTAGGTGTTGATTTTGCTTCAGTTTTAGGTGCTTGTCTCGCTTTTCCTTTTGTTACACCAACAATCATTCCTTTTCTAAAGCTTGACCTTGTTCTTTGCCCTCTTACAGGCAAACCAAGCTCATGTCTTATGCCTTTATAGCACCTAATTTTTTTCATAAAGTCGATATCAGCTTTTGTTGTTAATTTTAATTCAGAGCTAACAACGTGCCTATGTTCTCCTGTAAATGGATCAAATCTTCTGTTAAGCATGTAATAAGGAATTCCATAATTATAAGGATTTTTAATAACATCTTCTAATTTTTTAATTTGTTCATCATTTAAGCTTCCTAACAATGCTTCACTATCAATTCCAGCAGCTCTTGGAATGCCAATTGCTAAAGATTTTCCTATTCCTTTAATTCCTAAAATGGCATTTCTTACTTTTTTTGTTCCATCCAAGTCCACTTCAGCTATTCTAACTATTCCTTTAACTCCTTCTATAGCTTTTTTCTTTTTTTCAACCTTCCTTTCTTTAGGTTTTTCCTTGGGTATTTCTTCTTCCTTTTCAACTTTTGGCTTTCTCATTCCCATTAAATCACTTCAATTATTAGAACAAAAATGTTTATAAAGATTATACTGAATTGATAAAATTGAAATTGCAACTAAAACTAATATTAAAAAGTATAAAAATAGAAAAAATTCTTTAATTAACACTCCAAATATTAGTTTAATATATATAAAAAACTAAAGATCCTAAGATTATAACAATTGTAAATTCTAAAAATGGTCTTTGAACCCTTTCTATAATTTTTATGATTTTAGTCAATCGGAATTTTTCTTCTACTTTCTTCTATAGCCTTTTTTTGTTTCATCAAAGTCTCATATCCTTCTTGTGTCATCCTGTAAAAAGTATAATCTTCTCTTCCACTAGTGCTTCCTCTTCCAAATCTTTCTAATATACCCTTCCTAAATAATGAATATAATGCGCTACGTGCATATCTTTCTTCAATACCATCTGGATGTCTTATGTGGGTAGCCTGAAGCCCTATATCGTTCAGCC
>JAWBOD010000014.1:0-9409 GCA_039000735.1 Candidatus Aenigmatarchaeota archaeon
AGAAATATTAATGATTGACGAAACTCTTATAACGAAAATTCAATTATTACTTCTAAGATTTGGGATTCATGCCAACAAAAATAAACATGGAAATTGTTATAGATTATGTATAAGAGGTGAAAACTTAGAAAGATTTAAGAATATAGGATTTACAGCAAAAGATAAAATTAATAGGCTTAATAGCTCAAATTTCAAAATAAGTAGAATTATACCGATAAAATGGGATGATGTTAGAAAATTTATAAAAAAGAAATATAATAAAGAAATATATCTAAAAAGAGAAGACAACAGATATGTTTCTAAAAATGAATTAGAATGGGTAAAGAAAAGGAATGGCAATTTGTTTAGTGATATAGAAAAACTTTTCAATATTAATTGGGTGAAAATAAAAGAAATTAAAATTAAAAATAAAATAACAGCTCTAGAAGATATGGAAACTACACAACATAATTATATAGCAAACGGATTAATAGTTCATAACTCACCTGCATCAGGTTGTAGAATATTAGCTAAGGATCTTAGTAAGTTTAAAGAAAATGTTTTAAAATATTTAGAAACTTAAAATATAAATTTTTTGATACTTTAAAGCAAGTAAAAGATTAAATAAAATTGTTTAAAAAATATTTGCAAAATATTTAGTGTCTAAATTTATACTTTGGACAGATGCTTCATCAAAAGAATTTTCAGGAGGAATTATAACAGCAACTGGTTATGTTATAAAATACGATAATTTACCTCCTAGAAAGGGTTCTAACATTCATTACGGTATAAACAATTCTAAAGGTGAGATACAAGCTGGAATAGAAAGTTTAATTTCTGTTAAAAAATATTGTAAATTGCTTGGTTTAAATCCTAAAGATTGTAAAGTTTTAATGAAAACAGATTTTGATTACCTTTCTAATTTAATTAATGAAAATTTAAGCGAGAAAAATGATCTAGAAAAAATGTTATGTAATGTAAAAAGCTATTTTAAAGAAGTTAAGTGCGAAGAAATAGACAGAAGAGTTAACATAGCCCATAATGTTTGTTGTTTAAGGTTAAGAAAAGAAACTGAAAATAACAGCTACAATGGATTAATAAAATATCCTAACTTTTTTTACAAATATCCTGACCTTTGTATAGAAAAAAATAATGATAAGGTTACAGAAGAATTACTTAAGTTTTTAAGAGCAAATCATGGAGAGGTTGAAGTTTTAGTAGACTTGCCACTCATGGCTTGAAGATTCTTCTATATCTCTTCTTCTTAATTCGCTAAGTTCTTTGTCTACTTTTGTTACCGATAAGAGATATGTGTCTATCAATTCTGGCCTTTCTAAACCACATTTGCAACATGCATAGATTCCATCTGTAGTTCTAATTAAAGTAGCGCCACACTCTTCACAAGCATACGGGTCTGAATTTGTTTTTTTACTTGTTTTTTGCTTATTATTTGAGCTCTTTGACCTAAAAAGGATAAACTTTCCGTTTTCAACCTCTAAATGCTCTTTAATTATGGCCATTTTCTTATCAAAATTCATAAATTTTTTATAAGAAAATTAGAATTTAAATGTTTCTCTTAAAATAATTTTTATGAAACTTAACAGAAATTTTTATTCTAGAGACACAAAAATTGTTGCTCAAGAGCTTTTAGGAAAAATATTAGTTCATAAAACAAAGGAAGGCATATGTAAAGGTAAAATTGTTGAGACTGAAGCTTATTTTGGTAGCTGCGATCCTGCTTCACATGCTTATAGAAAAAAGACAAAAAGAAATTATTTAATGTTTGGAACTCCTGGAAAAGCTTATGTTTACTTTTGCTACGGAAATCATTGGCTTTTTAATGTTGTTGCTAAAAAAGATGAAAATCCAGGAGCAGTTTTAATTAGAGCACTAGAACCATTAGAAGGCATTGAACTAATGAAAAAAAGAAGAAAAACTAAGGATATAAAAAATCTTACAAACGGCCCAGGTAAATTAACAAAAGCCTTTGCCATAAGTAAAGAACAAAACGGCTTAGATTTAATTGGAAATACGCTATACATAGAAGATTCAAATGAAAAATTTGAAATTGTTAAGGCTAAAAGGATAGGAATATCAAAAGGAAAGAACAAATTGCTTAGATTTTACATAAAAAACAATGATTTTGTTTCTAAAAAATAGCTTCATTATATTTTAATTTATAGAAACTTAGAAAGCTTTAAATACAACCTAGAAACAAAATATTTTTTACAAACGGTGAAAAATTATGAAAAAATTTAATAAAATCTCGGAAAAAAGAGGAATGGTTTGGATAAACTTTAATAGAGCTTGTCCTAAGTGTAATTCTTATATTCCAAAATATAAAAGGGTTTGCCCAAGCTGTGGAACTTATATTAAGAACATACAAGGCAAGGTTTTTATTGCAAAATAACCTTGGTTTCTTGTGGAAAACTTTACTATGGAGTAGTAATTTAAACTTTTTTGTTTAACTTTTAATATGTCTTACTTAATTAAAAAGAAGAAAATGATACTAAAGCAATTAGAGTTAGCTGAAAGGAAAGCAGAAAAATCTTTAGATCAAATGCTTTGTAAACTAATAAATGAAGTTAAAGATAAAGTTCCAAAAAATTCAAAAATAGTTTTATACGATTTTTCAGGAAGCTCTGAAAGCGATTTAGCCCTAATAAAGAATTTAAGTGAGACCTATGCTTTAACAAGCGAAGGAATAATAAAGCTATTAAATTTAAGATATGCTGGCGAATTAAGTAAATTAAAAATTAAAAAATTGGATGCAAAAACATTTGTTAACGAAGTAAAAGACGACCCAGAATACTTTGAAAAGATTTGTAAAAACTTGCAAAAAGCAATTAATAAATACAAGATAAAAATTGATTTGAATAACTATGATCTTTCTATGTAAATTTTGTTTATTGCTTCTTCTTTAGAAATTTCATTGTTTATAAGTTTTCTTAAAATCGTTGTTACCCTAGCCATTTCAACTCTTTCTGCTAAATCAGCAATTTCTTTATTAAGCTTATATTGTGTCATATTCTAAATTAAACCTAAAAGAATTTAAACTATTTTCAATAGCTCTTTAATGTCGTTTATAATGTAATCTGGCTTAACATTTGATTTTTCTTTAGTTCTTCCATACTTAGCTAAGACAGTTTTAAAACCTAATCTTTTTGCAGGGGCAATGTCTCTTGCTAAGGAATCGCCTACAAATAAGCATTCCTCAGCCTTAAAGTTTAGCTTTTTTAAAACATAAAAAAATGGTTTTAAGTTTGGTTTTTTAGTTTTTGTTTCATCAAACGTTACAACTAAATCAAACTTGTCTTGAATTTCCATAGCAGCAAGCCTTATCCATGCTTGGATTTTTGGTGCATCTGATAGAATTGCTAGTTTGTATTTTTTCTTTAGTTGATTTAATGTAGGAACAACATTAGGATATGGATATAACAAACCTTCTTTTACTCTTCTGTATGCTACAATGCCAGAGGCCATTATTGCATAGTCTATTTTTCCTAGAACTTTTTTCATAAAAACTTGAAATATTTTTTGATACTCATAGCCATATTGTGAATACAGTTGAAACAAGATTTTTAATCCTTTTTTCTTTTCTATTTTTAATCCTGCTTTAATCATAGCATCCATGGCTGCTTCGCAGGAAAGTCTTTTCATTTTCATAAAGTCAATTAAAGTGTTGTCTAAATCAAAAATAATGGCCTTAATCATACAGAAAATTATGTTTTTATAAATTAATTCTTAACCTGTAAAAATTGAAAATATTGATTTAAAGAAGTTAATTAAAGAAGTCCAAAAATCAGTTTTTTCTTCTTTAGGAGCTTCTTTTGAAACCTTTGGAATAAAAATAAAATCATAATCATTTTGAATGCTAAAGTTTGTAAAAACAAGACTACTTTTATTAGGAACCCAAGTACCACTCCAAGTGCATGTATCTTTACATACTGGTTGAATAATGTAGCTAGCATTACAGGAAGCAAGAGTGCTGTACTTTAAAACAGGTTTTGTTGTTTTGTTTAATATTTTAAAGTAACCTTTTTCAAAACTACCTTCTAACCTATCCTCTAAGCAGGCTTGAATTAAATCAATTGCTGTAACATTTTTTCTAATATTACATTTTTTAGAGTCTCTTGGAATGTAAGGTGAAATAGGAGGTCCATGCTCTGAAAAGCATTCCTTAAGTTTTTGCGTAGCAGCAACCGGTTCAATGTACAAAGAAGCATTTTCTAAATTTGCATCCATTGGCAAAGAAATCCAAGAAGGCCAACCTTCAATCAAGCTTCCATCAGAATTAAGCCTCCACATGTGAACCGCATATTGAATTATATGCTTACCTTTTATGTTTGAAGCATTGTAAATGTCTGTTTGATAATTTCTTAATTCATCTAAGCTAATGCTTAAGTTTGTGTAACGAACTAAAGGTATAATTTCTGTAAACATTCTTGAAGGATAAATATAGCTATAGGTTGGTATACCTTTTCCTTCTTCACCGTAACAAATTGTTCCGTTTACATCAAGCCAAAAATATCTAAGCAAGCCTGCCAACGGCTCAACATCTATATCGGTTTCAAGATTTTTCCACCAGTTTGTTAAGTTAACTTTTATTTCGTTAGAAGCATTGGTTAATTGCATGGTTGTGTTAAAAGCTGATAAGTTATAATTTTTAACAACATTGCTATACCAAACTTCTCCATCTTTCTTGCATGTTTTATTATCAATTGTTTCACAAAACTTTACCAAAAGAGTATTTTCATTGTAAGAAAAATTAAAAATTTTTCCTGAAATCAAGCAAGGCAATTTGTATTGCTTATATGGAACTAGCAACTGAGTTGTGTTTTCTTCGCAAGCATCACCAACTCCATTGTTGTTAGAGTCTTTTTGATCTGGGTTATATCTGTATTTGCAATTGTCCTGGCTATCTTGTATACCGTCTCTATCCCAATCAGTTGTGTTTGAAACATTTAATGTACAAACATGCCAAACAGGCCCTAGCTTATCTTTATTTGAAACTAGTATGCTATAGGATGGCCAAAAAGTCCAGTTGCCTGCCTTTCCTAAACTTCTGTAAGCAGTTAAAGTTAGTATTTGATTTGGAGCAACAATTGTTTTTGGATAAGTAAAACCAAAAGAAGCATCCTTGTTTAAAGGATCTTTAGCTGCAACAAATATTCCTTTTGAACCAAGAGTTATATTGCTTTTACCTAAGTATTGAAACTTAACCTCCACTTCAATAGTGTCTCCAATCATTTCTCCTGGACCTCTTACAATAAAGCTTTTTAATACCATTGAATCATTAGAAGCATCAGAACCACTATAATAGCAAAGGGTTTGAGCACTTGCTAAGCTAGGTAAAAACAATAAAAATAGAAAAATTAATTTAAACTTCATAAAATAAGTTAGGTTTCTTGGTATAAAGATTTAATTAGTTTAAATTCAAAGTCCTATTATGAAAACCTTAGTAGCATATGCATCTAAAGGAGGAACAACTGAAAAATATGCTCAAGATATATCAAAAATTTTAAAAGCAGATATTGTTAATTTAAGAAAAGATAATCCTGATATAAGCAATTATGATATGATAATAGTAGGATTTGGTATTAGAATTGGAAAAGCATATAAAGAAGCAATTGATTTTCTTAAAAACGATTTTAAAAACAAAAAAGTTGCTATTTTCATATCGTCTTTAGAACCTGAAAACATTGTTAAGAAAAAATATGTTGAACCAATAATTGAAAGTAATCCAACTTTAAAACCTATAGCAATTGGTATATTTGGTGGGAGATTAAAATTACTTTGGAAAACAATTGATAAAACTAATTTAGAATCAGCAAAGAAATGGGCAGAGGAACTTAAAAATTAATTTTTATCCTTATACATTTTCTTAAATGGAGGAAACTAAATGCCTGACAGAAAGACGATGCTGGAATAAATGTTAGTTCTTTCTCGTTGTTTCCCAAACTTTGTATGCTACAAGTTGTTGTTTTGTCACACCACAATAAATTTTCGTAAAAAGATTAGTGCCTATTATTATTTCAAGATATAAATTAAGGCTTAATTTCTCTTTCTATAATATTACTTAGTTTTTCAAAGATTTTCTTGCTACCTTCAATCCAATATTTTGATTCTTTGTTAATATCTTTTCCTTCATATTTTATCAAATTTCTAAGCATTCTTAATCTATGTAAGAAATTTATATCGCTTTTTTCAGTATCACCTGAATAAAATTCAGAAAGAAATTCTATTGAACACTCATGATTATAACTCTTGAAGCCATTAATCGAAAGTATAGTATGGATGACTTCTATTAAAGATTCGTAATAACCTTCTATAACAAATCTTTTACTACCCTTAGCACTTTCTATGAATTTTATCCTTTCTAAAGCAGTTCTAAAAAGAGATTTGGAAAGCTCAAAGTTTCTAAGAGTTTTATTTACAATTTTATTTTCCAAGCATTCTTGCCATTTCATTACAACACTTTAAGGTAGCCTTTCAAAACAATTCCATTTATAAGGTTGTTCAGAAATTCCTTTTTTGCTTTTGCTACCTCATTAGGTTGTAAGAAAATTATATTAACCTTCCTATTTAGCTGCTTTTCTATGCTTTTAACATCAATTTGTTTTTCACTTCCTATTACACATAAGTCGACATCGCTTTTTTCTAAATCCTCACCTTTGCTAGCACTTCCAAAAAGTACTATTGCTTCTGGATAGAGAAGCTTTTTATCCAATTCATCTAAAGCATCTAAAAGAACGTTTAAAGTATAAAGAAGTTTTAGTGATTTGAACATATTAGAATTTGTGTTTGCTTTGTACTTGTTTATCAAAGAAGTTTGCTCCTTCAATATTATGCTTGCTTTAATATATTCTTCCAAGTTTCTTTCAACCCTACCTGGTCCCCACCTCATCAATCTAGCCAAAGCTCTGAGATGAAATTCTTTTGAAGGTTCTTTGAAAAATATGCTTAAAAGTTTAATACTGTCACATTCGTGTAACATATGTAATATTTTTGTGACACATGTTTAAATATTTTAAATTATTAGAATTAAACATCAAGTTAATTTGCTACTACCTTTAGTGGTAAATTTTTATTGATAAAATTGTAAATTTTTACTATGGTTTCGTTGACTTTCTACGGCGGCGTTAACGAGATAGGCGGAAATAAAATTCTTTTAGAAGACGAAGGTGCGAGGATTTGGCTTGATTTCGGTTTGTCTTTCAAAAAAGGCCAAGAATTTTATACTGGATTTTTAACTGCAAGAAAATCTGCAGGTTGTGCGGATGATTTGGAATTAGGACTAATACCAAGAATTAAAGGTTTGTATTCTGAAGAAATGCTTAGCTGTGCTAACTTGCCTTACACAGAACCAGAATTTGATGCTATAATTATTTCTCATGCTCACATGGATCATTGCGCTCATCTGCAATACATTGACCCAAAAATTCCTGTTTACCTTGGTGAAACTACCCTTAATATTATAAAAACAATAGAGGAAACAAATCCTGGAATGAATTTTGGAGAACATAGATATAGAACATTTAGAACTGGAGATAAATTCTCGATAGGAAGCGTAGAGATCGAACCGCTTCACACAGACCATTGTTTGGTTGGAGATATTTTTATTCAATTAGGTAATGGTGAAATAACCCAGATAAAAGATATTTCAAAATCGAGTTTTATTAGTACTATTGACTTTAAAGAAAATAAAATAAATCAAGCAGTAGCCTTAAAAAGCAAACACATCGCATTAAACATATTTAAAATTAAAACTAGATTTGGAGATATAAAGTCTACAGGAGAGCATAGATTTTTTTGTTTGGATGGTATTAATATAGTCGAGAAAAAAGTTAAAGATATGAAGAATGGAGATTTTCTTGTTTACATTAAAGAGATGTCATTTGACGGTAAGCACCAACTATTACCAAAAATAAGTGTAAGGAAAATAGTTTCAGTTTCAAAAGAAGGGTTGAAAAAACTTAAGATCGCAAGAAAAATGAAAAATTTAACACAAAGCCAAGTGGCAGGCCTTTCAGATTTTTATGGTGATTTTGAAAGAGGAAGATTTAGCATATCTATGAAGAATCTGGAAAAAATTCTAGAATTTTTAGGATTTGAAAAAAATCAATTTTTAGAAAAATATTGTAAAATATCTAAGAGCATTACAATTCCTCAAAAAACATCACCAGAATTTTTTCAATTGTTGGGTTATTGTCTTGGAGACGGGAGTTGGTACCCAAGCAAAAAATCTGTCTATTTAGAAATATCAGATAAAGATGAGAACAACCTTAAATTATATCAAAAAATAACAGAAAATGTATTTAATTATAAAGGTAAAATAGTAAAAAAGCATACGAATGTATTAAGGCTTTCAACATATATAGGATTACTTTTTAATGAAATTTCTCCCCTTATTTTTTCTGACGCTAATTCAAGGGAAATACCTAAAATTGTTCATAAGGCAACAAAAGCTGAACAAGCCTCATTTTTAAGAGGCTTATACGATGCAGAAGGCTCATTTAGAGGTCATCAGATTGTTCTTTGTTCAACGAGTAAAAATATAATAGAAGTAACAAAGTTATTGCTTCTGAGATTCGGTATATTATCATCTATATACGAGTTTATAGAGCCTATTTCAAAGAAAAAAGCTTATCATCTGAACATAAATTATAGAGACTCTATAGAAAGATTTTATAAATTTATAGGATTTGGATCAAAGGCTAAACAGAAAAAATTAAAGGAATTTATCATAAAAAATAAAAAAAGCAAAGCAGAAAGGATTGATTTAATACCATTTAATGGAGAAATCTTAAAAAAGTTTCTTAAAGATATCGGAATTTCTACATGGTTATTACAAAAAAATAGAATATATATAAGTCATTATATTAATGGCAAACATCTTATGAGCAGGAAAAAACTTAAACAATTGTTAGATTTTTTGAAAAAATATCAAAATAAAGAAAATGTAAAATCTCATATAAAAAAATTGGAAACTTTGCTATCTTCCAATATAATATTTGTACCAATCAAATCTATAGATATCGTTAATGAAGATCCAATAGTATACGATCTTGAAGTTCCTGGTTATTCAAATTTTATAGCTAATGGGTTTTTAGTACATAATAGCGTTCCAGGCTCATACGGATTCTTAATTCATACAACAAAAGGAACAATTGTTTATACTGGTGATTTTAGATTGCACGGACCAGCTGCAATAATGAGCTTAGAATTTATTAAAAAAGCAAAAGAAGCAAAACCAATAGCATTAATAATTGAAGGTACTAGAGTTGGAAGAAAGGAGAAAACAGAAAGCATGACTGAAGCAGATGTTCAAAGGCTTGCTTGCAAAATCCTAAGCAAAACAAAAAAGTTTGTTGCAACAACTTTTTATGGAAGAGATTATGATAGGATAATGAGTTTTTATAGTGCTTCT
>JAWBOD010000015.1:0-8915 GCA_039000735.1 Candidatus Aenigmatarchaeota archaeon
TAGGAAATTTTAATAGAACTTTGCTTCTGCTAAGAGTTCAGGAAGTTCTTTCTCCAATAATCGGCATAGTGACAGCTGGAAGTATGGCTGTTCTGTTTTATACTATAAGAAATATAACACAAGCAATTGCAGATTATGGTATTGGAAGTTTAAGTGATAAAATTGGAAAGAAAATTCCACTTTTACTTGGATTTTTCTTATTTGGTGTAATGTCTCTAGGTTTCATTTATAGCTCTACAAATATCTTTTATTTTATCCTGCTTTTTGTTATTTCAGGAATAAGTGCAGCTGCATACACCGCCCTAGAGAAAGCTTATGCTGCTGACTTGTTATCTTCAAATATAAGAGGAACTGGATACGGCATATTGCAAACTATAGATGGCATTGGTGATTTTATATCCAGCTTTGTAGTTGGTACTTTATGGATAATTTTTTCACCTGTCATTGCATTTGTTTATAGTGCTATACTTTCTTTTGTTGCCTCTTTCTTGCTTTTAGCTTTTATGAAAAGATGATAACTATATAACTTGACTGAAGCGATAAGATTTGTTTATAATGCGAAACTAACCGAAATAAAGATAAGATGGTATTGCTAGTAAAATTAGATATTTTATTTTAATTCAATATGTTTTCTCAAGGAATTTATGAATCTTGCTGCTCTTTTAAGTTCATTGCTATCTAAATCGTAATCAAGTTCATTTTCTTTTAACCATCCTCTAAGCATTCTGGCCGTTGCTTTTTCTCCTCTATAAAATATTTCTTTTAACATCTTCATAGATATAGGATTGCACTCTCCGAATCCTTCTACCCAAACCTCATCCACACAATTAGATGTTATTTTCTTGCCAAGTTGAGAAAGTGGAATTGCAACAGTAGGTACATTCTCACTATTTTTACTAATTGTATAGTTATCTATTTCCACATTCTTCATAGCTGGCTTAAATTCTTCATAAAGAATATAAAAAGTTCTTGGATGATCTTCACCAATCTTAATGATTCTTTTTTTATAAGTGCCAATTAGTTTTCCATCATGCGAAAATAAAGACATTTTATCACTATTAAATAATACTTTAGAAATCTTTTTAAATCTTTGTTATATTAAAAATTTAAACTTGAGATATGTTAGTAAACTATCTCAAAAAGGTCACATATATTTTTATCAACTTATATAAAAAATAAATTAATTTGCTATCTTGCACCAGCAGCTTCTCTTTCTATTCTTTCTTTTTCTTTAATTGCATAAGAATTTTGTGCATCATTATTGTAAGCTGCATAAATCTCATCAGCTAAAGTTTCTGCCATTCTCTTAGGGCTGTTAAATGCTTTTTGAAAAGCTCCTTGAACCATAAGCCTTAACGCGATATCAACCCTTCTTTGCGGCGAAGTAACAACAGCTTTTCTAACAATTATTCCTCCAACCTGAAAAGAAGTTATTTCCTCTCTTAGAGCAGCATTTTCTAATGCTCTAACAAAAACTTCTATTGGGTTTTTCTTTGTTTTTTCTTCTAATATTTTAAAAGAATCTTCAACAATTTTCCAAACTTTAAAAGTTTTTCCAACGTTTCTTCCACTTGTTATTAAATGCTTTTTACCTCTATGACCAGAAACAAAAATATGATTTGCTAATCTTTCAATAATATTCATTTGAGATTTATGAAATTGCTTTTTTGCAGTTCTACCAAATGTTTTTGGAACAATAAATGGTTTTAAGTTTATATAATTTTTTAAACCTGGATCTTTTACTTCTATTCCTTCAATATCCCATTTATTAAAAATTTTTATCATTATCTGGCCTCTTTCTTTACTTTACCTTTTCTAAGCATTTCTAAAGGAATATTGTTAACTTTAATAACCTTCCATCTTAGGCCATGCTGTGAACCAACAGGCCCTCCTTGCGAACCACCTATGCCTTCAACCAAAACCTCATCATGCTCATTAATAAAATTTATGGCACCTGATTTTGGAACAAAAGCAGTAATTTCTTTTTTGTTTTTAAGCAATTGAACCCTAACAACCTTTATTAAACCTGAGTGTGGCTGCTTTTGTTCTATTGCTCTTTTTGCTAAGACTATTCCCTTTGCTTGTGGAGCACCTTCTAAGGGGTCTTTCTTTTCTTTCAACTTTAGCATCCTAACTTTATATTTCGTTTTTTTCCACTTGTATCTTTTTGCTCTTTTTTTAATTTCCCTTCCGCTAAATAAACCCATAATATTCACTTTGTATTTGCATATTTAGAAATAAGACTTTAAAAACCTTTTGGTTAAAAAATAAAAAAAGGTTAAGTATTTGATTCTTCAGCCATTTTATAAATTCTACCAGTTCCACATCCTATAGAATAAATTGGTAAACTTCTTCCTTCGGAACCTGCTCCACCCTCATCTTCAAGTCCAACTAAAAATATCTTTTCCTTTTCATTCATATAATTCACAATTAATTATTAAAACTACTAATATAAAAAGGTAGCCCCGGTCAGATTCGAACTGACGTCAACGGGTTTCTTTCATAGCAAAGCTCAATGCTTTAGTCAAATGACCAAAGCCCGCTATCCTTGGCCGCTAGACGACGGGGCTATTTCAAGCTATATAAAATAACTTAAAGAAGATTATATAAATATTTAAAATATATTAAATAGTGATTTCATGAGAATTTTACAATTTCATTCAGATTTCATAGAGTATACACCAATTGAAAAGGAAATAAGAAATGCAGAAGAAGCAGAAAAAAAGACTGTTAGATATGAGAATATTGTAGTGCTTTACACTGCAATTGAAAAGGAAGATACAACTGCTATTGCAAAGAAAGCTGTTGATGAGATAAAGCAAAGCTTGGAAGTAATAAAATGCAATAAAATTTTAATTTATCCGTTTGTTCATTTATCTAACAATCCAGCATCAGCAGAACTTGCTTTAAAAATTTTAAAGGAAATGGAAAGTTATGCTAAAGAATCTGGTTTAGAGACGTACAGAGCACCTTTTGGTTGGAATAAAGCCTTTAGCTTAAAAATAAAAGGTCATCCCCTAGCTGAGCAATCAAAAGTATTTACAAAAGAAAATGTTAAAGAAATTCCAGAAGCTTTAAAGGCTGAAGAAAAATTAAAATCATTTTGGTACATCCTTGATACCAATGGCAACCTAATTCCTGTAGAAAGATTTGATTTTAAAAATCATGTTAAGCTTAAAAAATTAGCTGATTATGAAATTGCTAAATCTAGAGAAGTAAAAGAAATGCCACCTCACATAACTTTAATGAAAAAATTAGAAATAGCTGACTTTGAACCTGGAAGCGATCCTGGAAATCTAAGATATTATCCAAAGGGTAGGTTAATTAAATCTTTGTTAGAAACATTTGTAAGCCAAAAAGTTATTGAATATGGTGGGATGGAAGTTGAAACTCCAATAATGTATGATTTTAACCATCCAATTTTAGCTAACTACTTAAATAGATTTCCAGCAAGGCAATACATTGTAAAATCTGACGATAAGGAATTTTTCTTAAGGTTTGCTGCATGTTTTGGCCAATTTCTTATGACAAAGGATGCGCAAATTACATATAAAAATCTCCCATTTAAAATTTACGAGTTAACAAGATACAGCTTTAGAAGAGAAAAGAGCGGAGAACTAGTTGGTCTAAGAAGGCTTAGAGCATTTACCATGCCAGATGTTCATGCAATGTGTGCTGACATTGAACAAGCAAAAAAAGAATTTTTAGTTAGGTTTGATTTATGTAAAAATATTTTAAAGGAATGTGGGATATTTGATGATGACTACGAGATGGCTATAAGATTTACAAAAGACTTTTACCAAGAAAATAAAGAATTTGTAAACAATTTAGTTAAATACCACGGTAAGCCTGCTTTAGTTGAAATGTGGGAAAAAAGATTTTTCTATTTTGTTTTAAAATACGAGTTTAATTTTATAGACAATATAGACAAAGCATCTGCTTTGTCAACTGATCAAATTGACATAGAAAATGCTGAAAGATATGGAATAACATTTATTGATAAAAACGATAAAAAGCAACATCCAATAATTTTACATTGCTCACCTTCTGGTGCAATAGAAAGAGTTATGTATGCTTTGTTAGAAAAAGCTGCAGCAGAATTAAAAGAAGGAAAAAATCCTTCTTTGCCTTTATGGCTTTGTCCAATTCAAGTTAGATTATGCCCTGTAAATGATAGCTATTTAGAATATTGCGAAAATATTATGAAAGAATTAGAAAAAAATTGCATTAGAGCAGATATAGACGATAGAGTAGAAAGAATAGAAAAGAAAGTTAGAGACTCTGAAGTAGAATGGATACCAATAACTCTTGTGGTTGGAAAAAAAGAAAAGGAAAATGACATATTTACGGTAAGGTTTCGCGAAACAGGAGAATTAAAAGAAATGAAGTTAGAAGAAATAATAGATTATGTAAGAGAAAAAACAAAAGATAAACCATTTAAACCATTGCCATTACCAAAGCTAATTTCTAAAAGGCCAAAGTTTTATTAAGTTATGAAGTTTAAGCCTAATTCCTTTGCATACTTAACAGAACTTTGAAACTCTTTCTCATCTAAACTTTTATTAATATCAGGATAAAGGTAAGCTTTCCATTGCGGCCTATATTGATCCATTAAATTTACAATAACCTTTTCTCCATAATTTTCAGCTATGTAGTTTAAAATTGGTTTTGTACAACACTTAAAATGGTTTGGTAAAACCAAATGTCTAATAATCATTTCAGAATCCTTAAAGGCTAAGTCATGATTTCTTTTAATTATTTCTAAATAATTTTTTACTTTAGAAAGTCTTTCAGCACATTTATTATCCCAATACTTCCAATCAGATAAGTAAACATCCACAACATTTTTTAGCAAGCTCATGGCTTTTAAACTCATGTAAAAATTGCTGTTCCAAACTACCGGTATATTTGATTTAACAAACTGTAAAGAATTTAAAATAAAAGGTAAATGCGGTGTTGGTTCGCCGCCAACAAAGTTAACATTTCTGCAAAAGCTATGCTTATCTATCATTTCCGCAATTTCTTTGATGCTTATCTCATAACCTTTCTCGAACCATTGACTTATGCTCCAATTTTGGCAAAAAGCACAATGAAAATTGCATCCCATAAAAAATATTGTAAACGAAGGCGATATCATTGGTTCTTCGCCTAAATGAACAAAAGCAGAAGAAATTAATGGTTTTGTTCCAACTTTGCATTCTCCTAATTTTTCATTTCTATTTACATTGCATTTTCTTTCGCAAAGCTCACAAGATTTTAAAATTTCATAAGCAAGTTTTGTTTTTTCCTTTAAATTTGCAAGATGAAACTTTGCTTTAGCTTTTTTTAATAAAATTTTTCTATACCTTGGTAAAGCTTTTTTAACGTTCTCAGTGTCCAAGGCATTAAACATAGTAATCTTTTAATTTTTAATAATTTAAATTTCAATATGAAATTTTCACTAATTGGCATATGCTTAGATAGAAAGCAATTTAGAAGAGGCTCTGATAAAGCTCCATATGAGCTTAGAAATGCTTTTTTAAACATTGAAACATTTTTAGACGGAATAGACTTACAAGAACATTGGCTAAAGGACTTAGGCAACATAATACCTAAAAGTTACGATGATATAGAAAAGCAAATAAAAGAAAAAATTGATTTAAAATCTTTTCCAATAATTCTTGGCGGCGATCATTCCATAACATTTTCAGCTGTTAAAGCCTTAAGGCCTAAGGTTTTTGTTAGCTTTGATGCACATCCAGATTGCATTGGAAATGACTTATCACCAAAATCTGTAACAAGAAAAATATTTGAAAATGGTTTTAAAACAATGCTTTATGGTATTAGAACAATTTCAAAAGAAGAAAGTAAATTTTTAAGCAAAAATCAAATAAAAATTTTAAATTACGAAGAATTAAAGCAAATTAATGAACCTACCTACTTGTCAATAGACTTTGATGTTTTAGACCCTTCTATTATGCCTTGCGTTGCTTATCCTGAACCAAATGGTTTAACATTTAATCAAGTTTTAGATGCAATTAAAGCTTTAGCAAAAAACTTAATAGCAATAGATTTTGTTGAATTCGTTCCAACAGAAAATCTAACATACTCTTTAATAGCTGGAAAGCTTATTTACTCTTCTTTGGCTGAAGTTGTTAAATCTCTTCAGTAATTGTTTCTTCTGCAGGGGCTTGAGTTTCTGGAATGGTTGGTGTTACATGCTTTATTATAACAACATCTCCAATGCTTTCAACTAGCTGATAAGGCACTATAACTCCTTTTTTCCCACCTATCATATCTCCTAAAAATGAGCCTCTTGCAGTTTCAACTCTTATAGAGCTTACCCTAAACTTTGTTAAACTTATATCAATGTCTTCTACCTTTCCACAATAAGCTCCCTTGTTTGTAAAAACATCCTTTCCAAATACTTCAGATATGTTTTTTACTGTTACTGGCATAAAAATCCTCCAAAATTAATAATAATAAATTATGTTGTAGATATATAAAGTTTAAGGAAAATTTAAAGATTAATGGTTTAAATGTTAGAAATAACTCCGCAGAAAGCTGAAATTTTAGGCTTACTTTGTGCCGAAGGTAGTCATTACATATATATTTCTGAATATGATGAATATCAACCAAAAAGACATAGAAGTTTTCATCGAACTGTACTAAAAGAAAGAATAGAATTTACCAATACAAATGTTAAATTATTAAAACATTTTCAAAATCTAGTTAATAAAGTTTATAATTATCTGCCAAAATGTAGAAAAATACTTTCTTGTTACAAGATTGCAATAATCAAAAAAGATGTTATGAATGACATTTTAAAATATACAGACTTTGGTCATTTAAAATGGAAAGTTCCTAAAGAAGTGATTAAAGGAAATAAACTTGTAAAGAGTGCTTTTGTTCGTGGCTTTTTTTATGGAGATGGTAGCTATACACATAAACCAAAAAGAATAACTTTATGGTCTATTAATTATAGAAGCCTTAAACAAATATCAAACATTTTGAATGAGTTTGGAATAAAACATCATATATATTCCTACAAATCTAAAAAACCTCGAAGAAATATAATATTTAACATAGCTATATATAAAAAGAGAATGATAGACAAATTTATTTGTACATTTCTTAATACTGCTGAGGTGACTGAAATCTTGGACAGGAACCAGGTAAAGTGCCAGCCTGCTAAGCTGGTGGGCGAAAGCCCTTGAGGGTTCAAATCCCTCCCTCAGCGCATTTTAAATTTTAAATTTATGAAATATTATTATGCTAACAAAAAATGAAGAAAGGATTTTAAAGAAAATATTTTACGATATGAAAAATCCTAAAATGCCCAAGTTTCCTATAACACCAACTTATAAAATAAATGTACCTGGCTTTTCTAATGTATGGTTGAAAGATGAAAGTAAGAATAAGATAACCGGAACTCACAAAGATAGAATGTCTTGGGAAATTGTAATGACTTATAAAGATATTTTGTTAACAAAAAAGAAAAACAACATAAAATTGCCTCAAATGTCAATGTTAAGTGCAGGAACTGCAGCACTTGCCATTCAATATCAAATGAAAAAGTATGGTTTACCAAACCTAAAAGTTTTAGTTGACAAAAACATAAAAAAGGAAGATTTAGAACGCTTGAAAAAAGCAGGTTGCATTATTTACAAAACAAATTTATCTAAAAAATGTTTAATTCCACAAGAAATATTAAAGTTAACAAAAAATGAGAATGGTTTTGACATAACTTCTAACAAAGCATTTTTTTCCAAATCAAGATATTACGATTGGTTAAGCTATGAGATTTTAGATCAAAATCCTAATTATGTTTTTATACCTTATGGTTCTGGAGAAACCTTTGAAAATATTTTAAATGTTAACATAATGATAGTAACTTCAAGCGAATATAAAGAAAGAAAGGATATATTTAGATTTTCTCCGTGTAAACCATTTCACGGAAAAATTAACATTTTAAAAGAATGTAATTTTATGGGTGCTGCTTCAAAAAATCCTAAAACAAAAGCTATAAAGCTTTATTCTCCTTTTTTACCGTTTAAAGAATTTTCTAATGAAAGGATAAAGCTTCATATTTACAGAGGACATCTTGGAAAAGAAACTGGAGTTTATTATTTTAAAGAAAAGTTTTTAGATCAAGCAATAAAGTTTGCAGAAAAAAATAATATAGAAGCAGAACCTTCTGGTCTAGGTGGATTGGCCTTATTTTTTCAATTAAAAGATAAAATACCTAAAAACAAGAAAATAATAATTTTAAACACAGGAAAAACAAAAATGCCTATTTAAATAAAGTTTTAGCTTAATTCTTATTGGGCCTATAGTCTAATGGGAGGACGCAACCTTCACAAGGTTGAGGCTCCAGTTCGATTCTGGATAGGCCCATTATCTCTTTACGCAAATATTCCCATCCCAACATTTTTCTCTTGGATCTCCACAATCACAATATTTAACTTCATGGCTATTTTCTAAAGCACAGCCACAACCACCAAGTAAGCAAGTATTTGGAAAATCGCTAACATATTTACAGCAATGCATTGTCTTAACAACACCACCAGAACTTATGCATGCTTGCTCTTTTAAGGATAATTGTTTTTCAGGCGTAAAAACACAAATTGCACCAATAATAGCAACTGCAAGAAGAAATGTACCAAATACAGATAAAGGATGTTTCATAATTATTTTTATAGCTTTAATTAATAAAAACATTTAAATTAATTTAAATAACAATTTGTTAGCATGCCCCTGTCGTCTAACCCGGTTAAGGACACGAGCCCTTCGCGTTTGTCGAAGGATATGATAAAAAGATGAATGAGGAAAGCTCGGAATATGGGTTCAAATCCCGTCGGGGGCACTCAATACCAAATCTTTTTAAATTACTAAAAACCTTATTATAACAAGGTGATTTAATGAGTTTAATAGTA
>JAWBOD010000016.1:0-8888 GCA_039000735.1 Candidatus Aenigmatarchaeota archaeon
ACCGCTGGAAAGAGCGAAAGCTTAATTTAGAAATTTTAAAAGTTCATTAAAAGATTTTTTAATTGGAAAATATCCCAATTTTTTCCACACCTTAATTTTTCTTAAATGAAAGTGAGAAATCTGTATCTCCAAGACCTCTCATAAACCACTTGATTAATTTTTTATTGCCTCTTATTTTTACTGGAACTTCGATCTTATCTTTAGGTCCAATTGGAAGCCCAAAAATTTTGTTTTTAATTTGAAGAAGTTCTTTGTTATTTATTATCAGAAGTACTGTATTATCTTCTACTCTTTCTACGTAATGTGGTTCGATTTTGTAAATTTTTTTGATTAGTCTCCAAAGAAATTCTTTATAGAATCTCTTCTCATTTGCAAGATTCCCTGAATAAGTAATTCGGTGAGTTCCATTATAAGAGTACATATTTCCATCTCCTACATGAACCCCTATTTCATATGCAACCCAATTTGTTAGTCGAATTTTCATTTAAACCCGATATACTATACTACATAAAATATTTAAAGCTTTCACTCCTTTCCATCCACGGGGTCTTCTCTTCCCCCTGAGGGTCCGTGGCCTTTTCACCACGAAAGCAGGTTCGCCGAGCACCAGCCTGGGACAGCGAGGAAGACGTTAAGCCCTTCATGCGGGTCGACATTTAATCGACAAGGGACTACGCTACCTTAAGCTGCTGACTTACATTACTGTAAGAGCAGGACCATATCTTCGCTCTTCTAGAGCGTCTGGCGTATGGTCTCTGAGGATTCTGCTTCCTCAATTTCATTTAATATTTTTTCTAGTTTGTATCTTCTCTGCTTTCCTCCCGAATTCATTTCAAAAACTTTTCTCACAAGTTTCTTAAATTTTTCTTTGTTATGATGTTCTTTATTTTCCAAAGCTTCTACAACTTCTCTGAAAATTTGAAAGTCTTTCTGTTTTGTTAGAAGCTTGTATTTTTCAAAGAATGGAATTATTTTTTCCTTTAATTGTCTACGATTGTCAACTAAATAAACTAAAATATCTTTTTGTCCAGGCTTTTCAATTATTCTTCCGCATTTTAACTCTTTTTGAAATAATTCTAAAACTTTTCTATTATTTTTATGCTGGGTTACTTGAAATAAAGGATCTAAAACCCATTTAAATCTTGCTCCTTCTTGCTTTTTTGTTGCTACACTAAAACAACCTTCTGAATCTGTCACACCTAGCAAATAATATCTCAAATGATGCTTCTTACTCAGAAGCTTTCCCATAACATCACCTCTTTATTTAAAGAGGAAGCAGTTTCCTGCTGATTGCCCCACACTTCCTTCAAGATTTTTCCTTACTCAGGACTTGAAGGTCTTTCAGGGGTTCCAGCATATAGCCAGATTTAATGACCGCCTATAATTAACGGTCAGAGTTACCGCCGCCGTTAACGAGGGCTTGGGCCGGTTGAAACCGGCTTTAACACACTCGCACTGGGCAGGCCTCACTGGCTATACAAAAGATTTCTCTTTAGCAGCCAGCTATGTTTTAGTTAAACAGTCGCCTCCTCCTTGTCACTGCGACCTATGCACCTCTGCATAGGCAACCCTTCTAGCTAACGTACGGGTCTAGTTTGCCGATTTCCCTAGACTGGCATGACTCGACACGCCATTGCCTTCTCAGCAAGGGTACCTGTATCGGTTCTCAGTACAGTCACAGACAATCCTTTCTAATTTCATTTTCAAGGGCTCTAGGAATTTGCTGAACTCCGCTATACAGCAGAGCTATTCGCTACTTCAACTCATTCTCTCCTTGACGGAACTCCTGAGTTTTCATAGCTTAACTTACGTCAGCATATCCTAAAGCGTCTGAAATTAGACTTGCGTTACCGCACGTATGTCTGTGGTATCTGAATATTAACAGATTTCCCTTCCTCTACAGCAGTTAAGAGTAGAGTTAGGACTGACTAACTCACGACCAATAAATGTTGTCGTGAAACCCTTGCCCTTTAGGCGGAGAGGATTCTCACCTCTCTTTGCTGCTACTACCGGCAGGATTTTCAATTCTATGTGGTCCACACCTGCTTACGCAGATGCTTCTATCCACACAGAACGCCTTCCTACACTATCGCTTTCGCGATCTGAGGTCTCGGTTCTTAGCTTACTCCCGTCCATTTTCACCGCCCCAACTCTCGAGAAGTCCGTTATTACACGTTGATTATGCGATGGCTACTTCTAAGCCTACGCCCTTCTTGTTTTAGAGTTGGGACAAGCTTTATGAATTAGCTAAGATTAGGGACCTTAACCTCAGGCTAGGTTGTTCCCTTTTCGGGTACTAAGCTTACCCCAGTACCCTCACTCCCATCTTCTTAGACGTTAACAGATTATGAGTTTGACAGGAGAACTGGGAATTTCTTCCCTTGGCCCTCCAATCAGTGCTTTACCCTGTTAACTATCTCAGATGGGGCTGTGCTGAGACACATTTCGGAAGGAACTGGCTATCGCCGCTTTCGATTGGCTTTTCACCCCTAACCCCAGTTCACCCAAGTGAACTGCAGCTCAACACTGGTAGCGGACCTCCACGCAGCTTTCGCTACGCTTCGTCCTAACCGGGGTTAGATCAAGCGGCTTCCAGTCTTGCTCTTGTGACTCCAGGCCCTTTCAGACCCAGCGCCACGCTTTCGCTACGCGCTTTCGCTTTCGCTACGGCTCAGCCTCTTCGGCTTAACCTCGCCACAAAAGCAAACTCCCTGCCCCGTGTTTTTCGCCAGAAAAATGCTTAGTTTCTCATCCTTTAGTGGATGTTCAAAACCAACTTTTTCTAAAATAGTTTACATTGCTTTTTACCATTTAATTGTAAAATAGCAAAATCATCATAAAAATAAATTTTTGGTTGTTTTAGTTGCTTTTTATTTTTTACCACTAAAGTCAGTAAGCACTTATTCTGGTTCCGAAACGGACTCCATGATCCTGTAATCTCTTACTCGTAAAAACTGCTTACGCAGTTCTCCTTCGTAAGAGAACCTTTCAGACCATGGATGACTATGACCAACAGGTTTCAAGCTCTTTTCATCTTCGGTGAAGAATGCTTTTCAGCTTTCAGTCACCTTACTTTTTCGCTATCGAACTCCAAACTTATTTAAGGTTGGCTCTTGATTGAGCCATCTTCCTGCTCTCTATCCGGAGAACAGTACTCTTTTCTCAAATCAACTTTCTAGTCTTCCTCTACGTGGCTATCACACTCTATGGCGCTGCATTCCAGCAGACTTCGAGTCGACTAGCTAAGTTGTGCTGAGCTCCACATCTTAACTGTATTTCTACAGCAATTCGGTTTGCCTTTTTCGCCTTTCAGTCGCCCTTACTCAGCGAATCACATTTGTTTTCTTTTATCTCCGCTTACTAAGATGCTTCAATTCAGCGGGTTCCTCATCCTTTCGGATTGCTAGCCGAAGCTAGCGCGATGTCGCATTCGATAATCCAAGGTTCAAAGGCTGCTTGCGCCTACCCTTGGCTTATCCCAGCTTGCTAGGATCTTCTTCAGAGTTTGGAGTCAAGCTATCCACCTGTTGGCTTCCTGCTCAGACCCTATCCTTTGCCTCTGCTGGTTTCATTGATCATAAAGATCTAAGTAACTCAAATTACCGTCTTTTTATCATTTGCATGTTGCATCAAAAGGTGTTCAAACATTTCATTGTTACTTCAACCCTTACACCACAAAAAAATTTGTGATGCGCATTTATTTTTATCCATCATTTACCCCTGGATTTTTCATTGCACTTGCTCAATTTTGTTTTAATTCATCTGGAAACCATACTTGATAGTATGGTATTAAATTGTTAGCATAAAGCTAACAGAAAAAGCATCATCTAGTCGCCTAATCAGCTGTTGCCTGTGTTAAATTAAGGCGCACATGTTATCACTTTAAGTAAAAAATTATATCTTTGTAAGAGTATTTAAACTTTATTGTTTTATGAAAATTAAAATAAGAAATTTAAATCATAATTTTTTTCTTTATATATAATTTAAAACTTCTTCCATAAAATCTTCTATGCTTATTACAGGGCCTTGCTTACAACTTTCTTCATCAAATTTTTCAATTTTATTCGATTCTATGCCTTTTGTGTAAATTAAAAACGGTAAAAAACCTGATAAATGCTCGCCAGTTTTTGATGAAGTAACATGATCAGAAGCAACAACAAGCAAAGTTTTATTGAAATCAACGTATTCTAATATTTTTCCAAAAACTTCTCTATCAACTTTTTCAATAAACAATCTTTTTAAGTTTGGTTTCTTATCATGAGCGGCAACATCAAAACCAAGTATGTGTAAAACAACGAAATCATAATTATTTAAAACTTCTAATGCTTTTAATACCTTTGCTTTTAAGTCGGTTTTTAAATCTCCTGTTGCACCAGAAACATCAAATACATCCATCTCTAATGCTCTTGCTATACCCTTTATTACAGGAGAAGCAGCAACACATGCTCCTTTTAAACCAAAATTATCTTTAAAACTTTTTACATATTTATAGCAACTAGCACCTCTAAGTAAAATATAATTTGCAGGAACACTTCTATACTTATTGGCAGGATGATTTTTTAAAATTCTATAAGTTTCTTTTTCAAACTTGTTTAAAGCAACTGCTGTTTTAACAGCTTCATTATCATTCGTTAAAGGTCTTATTTCAGGTACTTCTACCCCTTCCTTTTCTAAGTCAGAATCTGAAACATTTGGAGAAATTGCTACGCTGTTTAAAACAATAACACCTCTATGACCTAAAGATTTGTAAAAATCAATTCTAACACCATCTAAAAAGAATTCCTTTATGTCTTTAGCCATCTCAAATAATCCTGTATAATCTCTACCAGCTCTTCTATCAACTACAACTAATTTTGGCTCAAATTCACCTGCCTTATTACTTATAACTTCTTTAACTGTTGCAAAGTTTGCTCTTATATAAACACTGCCTGGAGTTGGTTTTAAGTTTATACCCAATGCTTCTAAATAACCACGGCCCGGATATTCTTCTTTATCGTAACCAAGTAAAACAAAATTAGAAATTCCAGAATCTGGATGCTCACCTTCTTTGTTTTCTATTAATCCAGCAAAGCTATTTTTTACTATTAAGTCTAAATTTAATTTATTAGCAAGCATTAGTGGTGTTTGTTCTAAGTTATCTGAAATACCATCTAATATTAAAAATAGAACTTTTTTATGCATAATATTAATTTATTTCTTATTTATTTAACTTTGCAATTACCTTTCAAGCATAAATAATCTTTTTCTTGGAATTTCAGAAAATACTTTATCTAAAAGCATTTTTTCTTCAAATTTTTTACCAACAACTATTGGTTCCAATTCTTCAGCTAAATTAAAAGCGTCATTTAACCTCATATAATTATCAGAATAAATTGTAAAAAGATCATCACCTTTTTTAACAGAGTCGCCTAACTTTACATTTAATTTAACACCCGCACCCTTATCCTTTGGCGCACCAGCTGTCCTAGCTATTTGAATTATGGCAGAATTTTTTATCCATAAAACTATTCCATCGTTTTTAGATTTTAAAGTTACTTGATTGTTACCAACAACTATATCATCTGGTTGAATTTTTGGATTTCCTCCTTGAGCTTCAATTATTTCTCTCATCTTTTTTTCTGCTTTTCCAGACTTTAAAATTTCTAAAGCTGTTTTTTTGTTTCCAACACCAACTTCTTCAAATAACAACCCTGCTAAAGTTGTAACCTTTTCTACAATATCTCTTGGGCCTTTATTTTTTAATGTTAGTAAAGCTTCTTTTGCTTCTAAAGCAGGACCGATACAATAACCTAATGGTTGTTCACCAAAAGTTAAACCACAAACAACATGAATTCCTAGCCTTTTTCCTAGCTCAATAAAATCATCTGCTAATTCTAAAGCTTCGTCTTTTGTTTTAATTTTTGTTTCTCTTCCAACTGGAATATCAATAACAAGATAATTTGCACCAACTGCTTTTTTCTTAGACATTATTGATGGTAAAAGTAAGGGATCTATTCCTAAAGGATATTCTATTTGAATAAAAATATCATCTGCTGGTGCTAAATCTAAAGTTCCGCCCCAAACTAAGCAACCATTAGTTTTTTTAACTACTTCTACTATTTCTTCTAAAGTTAAATTTACTGGTGCTAAAACTTCCATTCTTTCAGCTGTTCCACAAGGTGAAGTAATTGCCTTTGAAGAACTTTTTGGAATTGTTAATCCAGCAGCAGCTACAATAGGAACTAATATTAAAGATGTTTTATCACCGCATAAACCACCTATAGAATGCTTATCGCATATTGTTTTCCCCGGAAAAGTAATTTTCTTTCCAGTTTCTACCATTGCCCTAGATAAATTAGCAGCTTCATCAATTGATAAGCCTCTTGTATACAAAGCTGTTACAAACGCTGTTAACTCTATAGAAGATATTTTCTTTTTTACAACGTCTTCAACAATTTTTTTAATTTTTGGATATTCCAATCTTGCACCAGCTAATTTTTGTTTTATATAAATTATAGATTCTAATTCTTTTTCTGGAAGGACTTCTAAATGTTCGCCTCCCTTTAAGTTAAAAAATTTAGTTACATCATCATTTGTTACAATTTCTCCTTTTAATGTAAATTTTGATGTTTCATCTACTATTGCAGTAAGCTCTTTTTCTTGGTATCTTAATTTAACTCTATCTAAAGAATGTAAACCTAAAGACTCCATATCGTCTTTATTCATTATAACAATATTCTTGCCTCCAACTTCTAAGTCTATTGGCCTTGCTACAAGTTTCATTAAATTCACTTAGAATAAATTTGGATTTTCTTTATATATTAATAACCGATGGGGCAAGTTTGATTTCCAGTAATTTGATTACAAGCTTTTTTTAAGTTTGAACAATCTAAACCAGAATTGTGGTACTTATTTTGAAGCTCACATAAATTATCAATATACCATTCTATTTGTGGTAAGCTTATATCTGCTTGAGTATCACAATTGTAGTTTCCCCAATAAACACAGTTCTCAATCATTACATCTTTAAAAGAAGCACATTTGTATGCTGGCCTTGCAACTTCACAACCATTCTTAGGCATGTAGTTTGGTAAAGAAACTAAAATAACAAAAATTATTAAAAAAATGATAGAAGCTATATCTGCCTTACTTAATTTAGGAAATTTAAATGAAAATTTTTTATTAACTTTTTCTTCCATATTATGACCATTGCTTTAAAGCAATATCTAATTCTTTATGTTTCTTTGAATATTCTTTAAGAGAAATATTATTTAAAGTTGCATCAATAGCTTGTCTCATAGCCCTTGCACCTGCCTTTGTTCCTAACCTATGGCCATAAACTCCACCACCAGCTTGAATTATAATATTAATTCCTAATTTTCTAATAAGATAAGGAACTAAACCAGGATGTAAGCCACCAGAACAAACAGCAAAAACAGGCTTAATATTATACCAATTTTCTGCTAAAACATGATTGCGTTCTTTTATAATTTTGTTTTCAATTTCTTCTTCTATTGATAAAACTTCTTCCTTTGAGCCTTCCATTTTCCCAACAATAGTTCCAATATGAATTTGATCTACACCTATGAGTCTTGCAATATCACTTATAACAAGCATAGATATTCCATGCTTTCCTCTAGTAAATGCTGCATGACCAGATCTATGAGCATGTAAAACAAGTTTTAAATCATCATTTGCATTTCTTAAAGTTTGCAATGCAGACCAACCAACAGTAATTATATCAACCATCGCATATTCTCCACCAGCTTCTTTAACAAAATTTGCTCTTTCTAGCATACTATCTAGCTCTGCTGTTATATTCGGCATATACATTTTTCTTTCTCCAGTTTCATTTTCAGCTTTGTCTCTCATTTTTAAAGTTTCTACAACTCTCTTTGCAAAATTGTTAAAAGAAAGGTTTGACAAATTCTCATCGTCTTTAACAATGTCTATGCCACCAACCCAAGCCTCATAAGCAACCTTTGCATGTTCTTTTTCATTTAATCCAATCTTTGGCTTAATTATTGTTCCGCACAAAGGCCTGTCCCAAACATTTAATAGTTTTCTTACTCCATCTATTCCATATACAGGACCCTTAAAAGACTTTATTAATTTGTAAGGCCAATGAACATCTTCTAATCTTAAATTTTTAACAACCTTCATTCCAAAAATGTTTCCTGCGATGCTTGAAAGAATTTGAGGCATATTACCAGGTTCAAACAAATCTAAGGGATAAGCAATTTTTATGCATTTTCCTTTTATTTCAAAAACCTTTGCTCCTAGTTTTTTAATTCTTGGTTTCATAGTTTTAACTTCAGTCCATGTCCCAATAGAAGATTCTGCTGCTATATGCTCTGCTGCTTTTTTAATAGAAATTCCATTTGCAGGTTCTACTTTAAATAAACAAACTAAGTCATCTTCTTTTTGTTTGTATTTTAGGTCTACGTACAAAAGGTTTCACCTTCTTAATTTTTAGTGGCTTTATATTAACTTCTTTTGAAATTTTATATGCATCGTAAGCAAGAAATATGCTACACCACAAACACCAAAAAAATACCCAAAAAATTATTGAAAAGATTAAAGGATAGCTTACGGATAAAATAAGCAATATTAAAAATAAGCCAATTAGTGAATACAAAATAAAAAATATAAAACCTTTAATTATGCTTTTATTTAAATAAAAATAGCCAGACCCCCAAATTATAAAATTTAAAACTGCTGCAAACAAAGGACTTTTTTTCATTTTAACATCCTTAAAATATTACCAGGAGTTAAAATTCCCTTTTCTGTAATCACTCTCTTAACATATTTCCATGGAGTTATGTCGAATGCTGGATTTTTTACTTCCAATGTCTTCATACGTTCTACATAAATTTCTGAAGGTGGCCTTTCTTCAATAATTATTTTCT
>JAWBOD010000017.1:0-8339 GCA_039000735.1 Candidatus Aenigmatarchaeota archaeon
ATTCTGCTTCTACCGTTAAATGCGGTTTACCGATATTAAGAACTTGTTGTTTTTTAGAACCATAGCGGTAAACAGTTATTCCTTTGCATTTTAATGAATAAGCTAACAAAAAGGCCTTTTCTACATCTTTTTTAGTTGCATTATTTGGCAAATTAACAGTTTTAGAAACTGCATTATCAACATATTTTTGAAATGCTGCCTGCATTTTTACATGCCATTCAGGTTCTATGTCTAAGGCTGTAACAAATATTCTTCTAATTTCTTTTGGTATTTCTTTTATTTTTTGTATCGAACCTAGCTTTGCTATTTTTTCTAAAAGCTTTGCACTATAAAATCCATTTTCCTTTGAAATTTTCTCAAATAAAGGATTTACTTCAAAAAGTCTAGTTCCTTCTAAGACATTTCTCATAAATGAAATTGCAAATAAAGGTTCTATTCCAGAAGAGCAACCAGCTATTATACTTATACTTCCTGTTGGTGCTATTGCTGTAACTGTAGCATTTCTCATAGCTTTATACTTTCCATAAAAAATGCTTTTTTCAAAGTTTGGAAATGAACCTCTTTTTAATCCCAGTTCTTCTGATTTTTTTCTTGCTTCTTCAGATACGAATTTCATAATTTTTTCTGCTAATGATAATGCTTCCTTTGAATCATAAGGTATATTTAATTTAATTAAAAATTCTGCCCAACCCATTATTCCTAAGCCAATTTTTCTATTAGCTTTTGTAATTTTTTCTATTTCAGGTAAAGTATAATAGTTTGCATCAATAACATTGTCTAAAAAATGAACAGCAATATGAACAGTTCTTCTTAATTTTTCCCAATCAATTTCACCTTTATCATTTATCATTCTTTGTATTGCTATGCTCCCTAAATTACAAGACTCGTAAGGTAAACCTAAAAATTCGCCACAAGGATTAGTTGCTTCTATTTTTCCAACAAAAGGCGTTGGATTATGCCTGTTAATTTCATCAATAAATATTAAGCCGGGGTCACCGGTTTTCCATGCATTTTCAACAATTAAATTCCAAACATATCTTGCCTTAATTCTTTTAACTATGTTTTGATTTCTTGGATTTATTAAATCATATTCTTTATTTTCTTTAAGAGCTTTCATAAATTCATCAGTTATTGCAACTGAAAGATTAAAGTTTGTTAGAAAACCTTCTTTACTTTTTGCATTTATAAATTCTAAAATATCTGGATGATTTATTCTAAGAATTCCCATCATTGCCCCGCGCCTTCTACCGCCTTGCTTTATAACATCAGTAGCAACATCAAAAATTCTCATAAATGAAACTGGGCCGGATGCAACCCCATGAGTAGATCTAACTATGTCTCCCTTAGGCCTTAATTTTGAAAAATCAAACCCAACTCCACCTCCACTTTGTTCAATTAAGCTCATATTTTTTAATGCATTAAATATGCTTTCTAAAGAATCCTCAATTGGTAAAACGTAACAAGCGGATAAGCCAAAATTTGTTTTAGTGCCAGCATTGAAAAGTGTAGGCGAATTTGGTAAGAATTCTAATTTGCTCATAATCGAAAAAAATTCTTCCTCGCTTTTTTTAGAATCATCACCATACCTTTTATCTATTTCAGCAATTGCTTTTGCAACTCTTCTAAACATTTGAGAAGGAGTTTCTACGATTTCACCTTTTTCATTTTTTAAAAGATACCTTTTTCTTAAAACTTCCAATGAATTAACGCTAAGTTTTATTTCATCTAAACCAAAAATCTTTTTTAACTCTCTAATTTCTTCTTTCTTTTTTCTATAATTAGAATACTCTTCAGCAACTTTTTTTAAGCCTTTTTTCTTTAAAACTTCTATAACTATATTTTGAATGTCCTCTACATTAGGTATTCTATCCTTAAATCTTTTTTCTAATATTTTAACAACAATGCTAGAAAGATATTTTGCCTTGCTACCATCATATCCACTAGCCACTAAAGCCTTATGAATAGCATCTGTTATTTTTTTCTGCTCAAATTTTACTATTCTTCCGTCTCTTTTCTTTATTTCAGAAATTACCATACTAAAAATATAGGTAAACGTTAATAAAAATTATCCTGCAAATCCTTTTTCCATATCAGATTCTAATTCTTCCTCTTCTAAACCGCCCCAGCTTTTCTCCTCTTCCTCTTCTTCTAGCTCAATTTCTTCCTCTTCTTCAAAAGGTTCTCCTTCTTTTATTAATTCCATTTGTTTGTTACAGCAAACTAAGGTTCCACCACCAACTTCTATAACCTTTACTTCGTTTCCACAAACATTACATCTATATACTTCTCCCCTTTCTCTTACACCCATATTATTCTACCCCAAAAGCTAATTTTAAAACAACTCTGTATTCAACTATTTTACCTTTATCAACAACAGCCTTTTGACCTATTACATCTATTCCTCTAATATTTCTTATAGTTTTTGAAGCTCTTTTTAATGCTTCTTGAATAGCATCGTCCCAACTTTTTTTAGACGAGCCGACTATTTCAATTATTTTCGCAACAGGAATAAAAATCACCTAACCTTTGGAGGATTTTTTAAAAATTCTTCTAATAAAATAATAGTTTTTTCTATATCATCCTTGTTTGCAACTGCAGTTGCTGTATGCAAGTTTCTTATAGGAACTCCAACAACAGTTGACGGAATCCCTTCTTTTGTAATTGAAATGCTTGCAGCATCTGTTGTTCCTATATCACTTACATCTCTTTGAATATAAATTTTTTTATTTTTAGCTATTTTAATTAAATGCTCATTAAGCGTTTTGTTTCCAAGCATTTCTGCATCTTTTATTGTAATAGAAGGCCCTCTTCCTAATGTTATAACAGGTTCGCCACCAGCATCGCAAGTTTCAATAACGTCAACAGCAATTGCCCAATCAGGTTCTATTTTATATGCTGATGTCATTGCTCCAATAAGTCCTATTTCTTCTTGAATTGTAAAAACAAAATAAGTTTCACATTTAAATTTTTTTGCTCTTTTTGCAAGCTCTATTAAAATATAGCAACCAATTCTATTATCAAAAGCTTTTCCACAAATTATTTTATTTGATCCTAAATAATACAAGTCTCTTTCTAGGGAAAGAAAAGAGCCAATTTCAACACCCATTTTCTTAAGTTCTCTTTCACTTAAGCCGGTATCAACAAACAAATCTTCTATTTTTGGTATTTGAGTAATAAAATTTCCATCGTTAACTTCCTTTGTTGTAATTACACCATGGATTGTTCCTTTTTTAGTTTCAATATGAACTCTTTCACCTAAAAGCATTACAGGATCTGCCCCACCTATTTCTGAAAAATAAATTCTTCCTCTTGGTTCTATGTTTTTTACCATTAAGCCAATTTCATCCATATGCGCAGAAAGCATTATTTTTGGCTTTTTACCCTTTTTATGAGCAATAAGATTTCCAACCTTATCTACATAAACTTCATCAACATATTTTTTAATTTCATTTTGTATAAGGTTTCTAACTTTTTCTTCGTTTCCGCTTACTCCAAAAGTACTTATTAATTTTTCTAATAAATCCATGCTTCACCTATAAATTATTTGTTTTTGTATTTAAAATTCTTTTAAAGATTTTTGCTCTTTTTTAGATTTTAATCCATCTACAGTAATCCAAGAATGCCTTATAAACTCTAAATGCTTCTTTTCTTTTAAACATTTTTTTACAAACTCTATGCTTCTAGCATCATGACTATAGCCAACTCCTATATCAAAACCAACTATTCTCTTTATTTTTTCAATTTCTCTATCCCTTTCGACTTTAGCTATAATCGAAGCTGCTGAACAAACAGGATATTTTTTATCAGCATAATTTTCAGCTATTATTTCAGTTTTATTTTTAGCAAGATTTAATAAAATTGCTTTAAATTTTTCAGTTGATTTTTGTGGAGCATCAACATAAGCTTTATCTGCCTTCATAGCTTTTATTATTTGGGCCATTTTTTCAGCTTCTATTAAATTTAAATTTTTTTCTTTTCTTAATTCATCTATTTCTTTAGCAGAAATTTTTAAAATAACAAAATCTTTAGCAATTTTTTTAATTAAATTATAAAGCCTTTCTCTTTGTTTAGGAGACAATAACTTACTATCTTTAACTCCTATTTTTCTTAATTTTTCTTCATTTTTTTCTTCTATTAATACTCCTGCCAAAACCATGGGTCCGATAACAGAACCACGGCCAGCTTCGTCAATACCTAATATGGTTCTCATACTTCACCTTGTAACATAACTTTATATACCTTTCAATCTCTTATAATTTTAACATAGCGGGGTAGTAATGAAAATAATCAATTTTGAAAATCTTAATCAAAGAGAAAAAGGTTATTTAATTGGACTATTTTCTGGAGATGGCTATAGCTATCATGATATTAAATGGCGTCATTTTACAATAGAATTCTTCCTTTATTCTAGAAGAGATAATAGAATAAAAGAATATTTAATAGTTTTACTTAAGAAATTGAACCTAAACCCGATAATATACAAAGATAAGAGATGCAAACGTAATAGAATTAGAATCTATTCTAAACAATTTTTCAAATTTATCAATCATGATTTTAATAGGGTAGACAAAGAGTTCGAAATTGGTTTTATATCAGGAATCATAGATGCTGAAGGTAATGTCAATTCCAAGAAATCATTTATTAAGATAGTTAATACAGACAAAGAGCTTATAATAAAAACAGCAAGGTATCTTAGTGATTTAGGCGTAAAATCAACTTTGAGCATAAGAAAATATCTAAACAAAGATCGGTCAGATTTGTATTCACTAAATATATCTAATGCTTTTATAAATATTAAAAATAATTCATTAAAAGTTAATAGCGGGGTTAAGCCATAGCGAGCATTTAAAGATGCCTATAAGGGTAGGGCAGCCTGGAGTGCCCGTCGAACGAAAGTGCGGATGGCTCATATGTTTTGACTAAGACACCCGAAAGATTAAACCGGGAAGGTCGTTGGTTCAAATCCAACCCCCGCTACCTTTTTTAATTACTTTTGCTTTATTATTTCTATGAAACTTAAGGTTGGTTTATTTTCTTTTACAAGCGATGAAGGTTGTTCAATGATATTTTTAGAACTTATGAACAGTTATTTCTTTAAATGGAAAGATTTAATAGATTTTAAGTATTTTAAGCTTTTAAAATCAAAAAATGAACTAAAAGATTTAGACGTAGCTTTTGTAGAAGGTGCAATTTCAACTTTTAAAGAAGAAAAGAAGTTAAGGGAAATAAGAAAGAATTCAAAAATACTTGTTGCAATAGGTAGTTGCGCTGTTAACGGAAGCCCCTCTAATCAAAGAAACTTTTTCAGTCAAGACACTAAAAATGAAATTAAAATGATTTTAGATAATTTTGGCCACAAAGATAAAGTTTCTGCTTTAAGCGAAATTATAAAGGTTGATTTTTCTGTTCCTGGTTGCCCTATGGATGAAAATGTTTTTTTAGATGTTTTAAACAAATGCTTAAAGGAATTTAAAGTGATTTAATGCACGAAGATTTTGAGATTAAAATTGAGAACTTAAGTAAAATAGAGGGGCATGCCAATCTAGACATTAAAGTAAGAAAGGGTAAAGTAGAATATGTAAAGCTAAAAATAAGTGAAAATAAAAGATTTTATACACAAGCCATTAGAGGCAAAAAATTTGAAAGCGTTCCACAGCTAGTTTCAAGAATTTGTGGTACATGCAGCATTGCTCATTTAACA
This sequence comes from Candidatus Aenigmatarchaeota archaeon, assembly GCA_039000735.1. GTDB lineage: Archaea > Aenigmatarchaeota > Aenigmatarchaeia > Aenigmatarchaeales > Aenigmatarchaeaceae > JAWBOD01. Next base: position 5,702 of record JAWBOD010000017.1, read on the forward strand.
TGTTGTACAGAAGCTGTTGAAAAAGCCTTAGAAATAAACCCCTCTGAGCAAACATTGCTTTTACGTAAACTAATGATGTATGGAATGATGATAAGAGACCATGCAATGCATCTTTACTTATTTTGTTTGCCAGATGTTTTTGGCAAAGATTCTGTTTTAGATTTTGATGAAAAGCAACATGAATTAATCCATCATGCCTTTGAAGTAAAGAAAGCTGGAAATGATTTATCAAAGCTTATTGGCGGTAGGGCCATTCATCCACCTTACGCACAAATTGGCCAATTTTTACATTTACCTGATAAAAACGAGACAAAACAAGTTATAGAAGAATTAAAGAAAGTAAGGTCTCATATATTTGAACTTGTAAGAATTTTTTACGATTGTCCATTTACATTTAGAAAAAGAACAAGGTTTGTTGCGTTAACAACAGAAGATTTTAGCTTTTTAGAAGGTGTGATAAAAACTTCACAAAAAATTACAATTCCAGAAGAAAATTATTGGGAACACTTACATAGAGTTATAATTCCTTATTCGCAAGCTACTGGTTTTGAATTTGAAGGTAAGGATTTTATGGTTGGGGCCTTAGCTAGAATGAATTTAAACAAAGAAAAACTTCATAAAGAAACTAAAAAGGATTTAGCAAAATACATTAGAATCTTTCCTTCTGAAAATATTTTTCATAATAACTTAGCTCAAGCAATTGAAATAATGCACTGCATAGATCATTCAATAGAAATTTTAGAAACAACAGAATTTAAGCAAGAACCTAAAATAGAAGTTAAAATTAAAAAAGGTAAAGGTGTGGGCGTAATAGAAGCACCAAGAGGTACTTTATATTATGCTATTTCTTTAGATAAAGATGGAAAAATTCTTTATGGAAACTTAGTTATACCAACTGCTCAAAATCAAATAAAAATGGAAAACGATATTAAAACATTGGTTTCTAGAAATTTAAATAAAAGTAAGAAGTTTATACAAAATGAAATTGAAAAATTAATAAGAGCATATGATCCTTGTATGATGTGTGCTACTCACTTTTTAAAAGTAAATTGGATTTAATTTACAAAGTTCAAGTTTCTCTTTTTCTATAGTTCCAACATTCACCTAATATATCAGTATAATGCCACTTACAATCATTATGATTTAGCGGATGTCCCTTTTCTTTAAAATCATTTTTATTTATATGGTAATTAACACAAGAAGGGCAATATTTTTGTTGAAATTGTATTTGCAAACCTCTAATATTTTCTGTAAATCTCCTTTTTTCTTCATCTGACATTAAATCTGGATGAAACCCATTCTTACTCCATTTTAACATCTCTTTTCTTCTTGGATCAGACATATTGCTCTACCTGCTCACATTTTTTATTTTGGTATAAATGGCATACCGGTTAATTCTCTATATTTTTGCTCTTTCCTCATATAATGCTTCTCAGCTGCTTCTACTATTCCATCGTTCCAATATGTTTGCAGATCTAAAGCAAGATCTTTAACGGGGCAGTTTTTATAACAATTTTGTTTAGCAAGCTTACATGATATATTTTCTGTCATATTATCACTATAAATTTATTACTATTAAGTAGTATATAAAGTTATAGTTTAAACAATTTTTTAATTAAATTACATAACTCTAAAAAAGCTTTTGTTTCATTAATTTTCATTGGAACTCCAAATATTCTAACCTTATTAATCATTTTCATTTTCTTTAAAAGTTTTAAGTTGTATCCTAAATCAAAATCATGCAAAGAATAAATTTTTTTTGTTAAAATTTTATCTAAATCTTCTATTAATTCAACCTTCTTTATTCCTTGAACAGCATCTATTATGTTTAATTCGTTCTCAAAATCTAAATCTTCAACTGCATCAAACTCTTTAAAAACTATATTTGGGAACTCTTTTTTTAACTTTTCAACAAGTTTTAAAGGTAAACTATCTTCCTTTATTAAAGGATTTCCAAAAACATAAATTGTTTTCATTTAATTACCTTAATAACATAATCTCCATGAACTATAACAACATTTCCTATCTTTAGATTTTTTACTATGCTATTATAATTTTTAATGCCTTCTTGTGTTTGGACCGAAACATTATTTTCATTTAAATTCATTACAACGCCTCTATACGCTTTGCAATTAGAAAATTTATTATGAATCCCATTAACAAAGTACTCATCAATTACCTTTTCATCTATTTTTTCCTTTCCTCTTTTCTTAGCTAATTTTAAGCAATTAACAACTCCAGTTGTAAATTTTTCTTCTAAGCCATTTTCCAGCTTACCATTTAACAATTCATTTAAAAGTTTTTCTCTGTCTTCAATTTTATGATCCTTAGAAGTTAAAGCATACATTAAAAAATATTTTCTATCATTTTCGCTTTCAAAGTCCATAGTATTAATAAATATTTTAATTAATTAATAATTTCATATGAAAGATTTTATTTTAAAGTTAGCAAGAGAAGCAATAGAAACTTATGTTAAAACTGGTAAAAAAATTCCTATACCAAATGAGTATCCTAATGAATTAAAGAAAAAGAAAGGAGTTTTTGTAACAATATATAAGAAGCCTAAGGAGCTAAGAGGCTGTATAGGCTTGCCTTATCCACAAAAACCTTTAATAGAAGGTATAATAGAAGCTGCCAC
>JAWBOD010000018.1:0-8094 GCA_039000735.1 Candidatus Aenigmatarchaeota archaeon
CTTATCTTGCCATTCCTTAAAAAATTCCATCATTCTTTTCATATGTTCCGTTGCAATTATGAAAACCGAATCTGAAACCTTAATGTGTGGAATTTCTTCTAACAAACCTTCTCTTTCATATTCATATCTTCTAGATTGTTTTACAACAACTTGCTTTCTTCCATATAAGCTCCAATAAAACCTATTTCTTTCAGAAGCAGACTCAAACTTTTCTCTTAACGTATCAAAACTTATTAAAATTGCTGTATTTTCTCTTTGTTTTTTAATTTCAATCTTCATAGTTAGTATATACGTAAAACAAACTATTTAAAGATTTTGGTTAAACATTTTAAAATTGATATACAGGTTTATTGGAAACGTAATTTTCTTGTAATGAACAATAAACTTATAATCTTTTAAACCTTTAATATACACCATGGTCTGGATAGATTCTGTAAAAGAAAGAATCTTCACCCAAGTTGAACTGCCCAAATGGAAGGAAGAATATATTGATTTCTTAATGGAAAAGGGTGTCCTTAAGTTTGGAGAATTTAAACTAAAAAGCGGAAGGAGATCTCCAACGTTTTTAAATTTTGGAGAAATTAATGATGGAGAAGGCATCGGAAAATTAGGAGAGTATTATGCAGAAGCAATACTCCAGTATGTCCAATCTGATTTTAAAACAATAGTAGGACCTTCATATAAAGGAATTCCATTATCGGTGATAACTTCAAATGCACTTTCAAAAAAAGGTAAAAATGTATCATTCACATTTGACAGAAAAGAAGAAAAACCATATGGAGAAGCAACAGGAATAAGCAAATCAGAAGCAGCTAAGAAAATTTTTGTAGGTTATATACCTCAAGATGGGGATAAGGTTTTACTTATAGATGATGTTATAACAACAGGAGCAACAAAAATTGAAGAGGTTGAGAAATTAAAGTCAGTTTCAAATGCCGAATTGATTGGTTTATTGATAGGTGGTAATAGACAAGAAATAGATGAAAATGGAAACGATGCTGTAAAAGAAATTAGCGAAAAACTTAAAACACCTGTTTATTCGATGTTAAACTTAGTTTCAGAAGCAGTTCCTTACTTAGCGAAACAAGGAAAGATTGATGCGCAAACACAAAGAAAATTAATAGCATACACTAGAGCATATGGAACAGAAGAAACTAAAAAGTGGTGTAGAGATATAAGACTAATAGAAAGAGATAAAGGTATTATACCTGCTTGCGATGTTCCTTTAGATGTATTTGAAAAATTGGTTGATGCTACAAAAGATATAGATCAAGTTGTGGCTTATAAGATTGGTTTTGAAGCTTTGCAAGGAGGATTAGATACATGGGTAAAAACAGCAAGAAAACATACAGACAAACCTATTATTTATGATCATCAAAAAGCCATGACAGATATTCCTGATACTGGTAAAAGATTTGCTGAAATAATAAAATCTTCAGGTGCAGATGCGATCATAGGTTTTCCACAATCAGGCCCTACAACTCAGTTAGAATGGATTCACTCTGCTTTTGAACAAGATTTAGACGTAATAATTGGAGGTGAAATGACACACCCAAGATATAAAGCATCTGAAGGCGGATACGTAAACGATGATGCACTAGTTAGAATGTATGTTTTAGGTGCAAAAGCTGGAGTAAATAATTTTGTTGTTCCTGGAAATAAACCAGATAGAATAATTTTATATAAGAATGAAATAGAGAAAGCTGTTGAAGGAATTAAACCATCATTCTTTTCTCCAGGTTTAGTTGCTCAAGGCGGAGTAATAAGTGAAGCAACAAAAGTAGCTGGTGATAGATGGTATGGAATAGTTGGAAGGGGTATTTATGGAGATGTTACAAAATTAGGCCGCTACTTTAATGAAAAAGAAATGAGGGATGCTGCATTCGATCATGTAAGTAAATTATAAAAATTTATATTTAATCAAAAGAACTCTTATTATGCTTTTGTTTATTTTAAGCCTATTAGACATAATGGTTGGAATATCTTTAATGATACCAAATCCTATTGGCTTTTATTTAGGTATTTTAGTCTTAATAAAAGGTCTATCTTCTATGCTTGGAATACCAACTGGAGATATAGGCATTGTGGTTATGGGTTTTATAGACATAATAGCTGGAATAATGCTTTTAGCAAATTTTTCAATTGCTTGGTTTTGGATACTACCTATGTTAAAAGGAATTTATTGTCTTGTTGTTGGCTTGGCAACTTAGAATAAATATTATCATGATGTAGAAGCCATTTTTCAGGTGTATAAAAATTATAAGAATTATAATTTATTCTATCTTTAAAAAAGCAACATGTAAAATGAACAAAATAATGTAACCATATATGCTTTTGAAGATAAGACCTAAGTCTTTCGTATGAAACTTTTGGAAGAGGATGAAATAAAGTTTTTTTATTCATATTTTTAGGATGGGAGAATAAAAATTTAAAGCTTTTTTGATTTCTTAGAAGCTTTAGGTTTGCCCCAATCTTTTTTTGTTTCACAATTAGGATCTAAACACATATTAAATGGCCTTTTACCCTTTCTTAAAACTCTTATAATCGGTGTTCCACATTTTTCACAAATTTTTTCAGTTCTTTGAAAAGTTGCATTTGCTGGTAAAGGATATCCTATTTCGCATAAAGGTGTCCATTTTTTATCTTTCCAGCTACACTTACATTTTCCTTTAGGCTGGCCACATATTGGACATTTACATTTACAAGCACTTTTTGAAAAACCGCAAACTTTACATTTATTGTATCCTGTGCAACCAACAAAATACTTTTTTGTAAATATGCTAAACAATACCTTTAAATTACCTCCACATTTGTTACAAACACCTAAAGTATTTTTATCTTCTTGAGTTTCCATTATTGCTTTTCCTAATTCCTTTCCAATCTTATCTTCATTTTCCTTAAATTCCTTGCAAATTAAAGTTACTGCTTTTTTTGCTTTTTCTATAACTTTTTCCTTTTTGGTCTTACCTTCAAAAACTTCTTCTAAATCCTTTTCAAATTCCCTGGTAAGTTTTTCGTCAACAAAATCTGGAACATAATTTTTTAAAACCTTTGCTAACTCTAAACCTAAGGAAGTAACTCTTATGCTTTTATCTAAAATATAGCCTCTATCGTAAAGAGTTTGCAAAATAGCTGCTCTAGTGGCTCTTGTCCCTAAGTTCTTTTGCTCCATTAATTTTATAATTGATGCTTGAGAATATCTTGCAGGCGGTTCAGTTTTTTTAGAAAGCAATTCTAATTTTTTAACATTTAATTTGTCTCCTTTATTTAATTCTGGGAATATAATTTCATCAAATTTTGCATAAGGACCGTAAAATTCCATCCAACCCTTTTCTAAAGTTCTGCGACCTGTTGTTAAAAACTTAAATCCATTAACATTAATTAAAACTTGCATACTTTCTCTTATTGCTTCTTTTGCAAAAACTGCAAAAAATCTTCTACATATTAAATCGTAAATTTTTTGTTCTTGATTTGTTAGCTCTTTAATATCTTTTGGAGGTTCAACAGTCGGGTGTATTGATTCGTGCGCAGGATCGGTAAGCTTTCCTTCAATTGGTTTTAATTCTGGTAAAGCTAACAAAGTTTTACATAAACTTTCATATTTTTTAATCTTAGACAATGCCTCTAAGATTTCTCTATAGCCAACTTGCGGAGGAAGCTTTTGCGAGCTTGTTCTCGGATAGCTTATAACTGCATTTGTATACAAATTTTGAGCAATGTTTAAAGTTTGTTGGGGTGAAAATCCAAAGAATCTGTAAGCTTCTGTTTGCAAAGAAGTTATGTTAAATGGAACTGGCGGAGCTTGTTTATATTTTTTCTTTACAACATCTTGAACTATTGCTACTTTATTTTTACAAGAATTATAAATTTTTTCAGCTTCATTTTTTTCCCAAAATTTTTCCTTTTCATAAATTGCTATAACTTCTTGCCCATTAATTAAAAGAATTAATTGTAACTGCCAAAATGGCTTTGGCTTAAATTTCTTTATTTCTAATTCTCTTTGAGCAAGTATTGATAATACTGGACCTTGAACTCTTCCTGCAGATAAGATTGAAAATCTTGGAGAATATTTTTTAACAGCCAAGGTTAAAGCCCTTGAAGCATTAATACCCCAAATCCAATCCAACCAATGTCTTGTTTCTCCAGAAATGATATTTGGCCAATCTAAATGATTAGAAGATTCTTCATATGCCTTTATCAAATCTGGTTTAGTTAATGTTGAATTGTGTAAAAATATACCACCAAAACCGCAAGTAAAGTTTTCGTTTCTTTCTACAGAAATATCATATACATAATTACTTGTAGCTTTAACTTTATTAATAGCAACTACCTTTAAAAAAGCTAAATTTGAATTTATTAATTTAGAATAAAATTTAAACAAATTTTTATTAAATTTATTTATTATTTTCTTTAGTGCTCTACGACCTATTTTTTCTTTTCTATTGCTAATTTTTAGACTCGTCTCTAAAATGGGTATAGCTGTATAAGTTTCTTTAAAATTTCCTCTTCTATTTGTCTTTTTTCTGTTATTTCTATAAATATTACATTTTTTAATCCATTCAGGAAAAAACTTTGCAAGTTTATTTAATTCATATTTGTTTTGAATATAAAACCTATAAACTTTCTGATTTCTTAATTTTCCATCAGGACCTTTATGTAAGTTGGTATATTCAATCGCACCCGCATATATACCTAATTTTAAAAATAAATAAAGTAATTTAGAAACTAAATTTTTAGATGATGTATTTAACATTATACCATAACCACTAACAGTTCCATCACCATTTAAAAGTGCTTTTACAAACTCTAAAATTAAATTTTTTCTAACATTAAAAATAAAATCAGGTATTTCTTTACTATCTGAAGTTCTTCCACATTTTAAAATTTTATCAAATAAAATAACTCCAACTTTTCCTCCAAAATATACAGTTGTACAAGTTTTTTTAATCCTAAGTTTTGGTTCTCTATAAAAAATTTTTTTAACGCAATATACAGCATCTTCAATTAAATCTTTTTCATGCGAACCAAAACTTAACTCAACATGCCTATTACCACAACAACCTTCTGATAAATAATAACCAATAAGACGTAGAAATTCTGCAGTTAATGGTATTTTTTGTGGAAGTTTCCATTTGCATTTATTTTTATTAATTTTAAAATTTCTAAGATCATTGCTTATGTCTAGCTCTGTAATATGCTTATTGCCTAGTAAAGATAAAGGTGCTATGACGTAGTCCCCTGTTTTTAAATCAGTCGTAGGTATAACAGACAAATTATTGTTTCTTAATACAAACAAATTATGGCCATCTGTAACTCTTACTTTTCTACCGCTTTCAAGTTTAATTTCTATTAATTCATCTGTAATTGGATGTCTTATAACTTTAGTAATTTTTTTATAACTCGTTTTAAATGTTACAGGATCGAATGAGAATGTTTTTAAATTTAAATTTGAAACATCTGCAATTTCACAGTAACCATCGTTATGAGCACCTAATTTAGAAATATTTTCATCTACAAATTTTCCTATTTTTACAATTTTTGCATTACCATTTTGAAGAATGAGAAGATCTTCATTATAATCAACTGAAAATTTCATTCTTTTTGCGTCTTTTTGTTTAAAAATAAATCTAATGATATTCCATGCTATTAATGCACCTTCATTATCATAATCTGCAGCTGATATTAATTGCGATTTTCCACAATTTTTTGCAATCCATTCTATAGTTTTAAAATATTTTTCAGAAAAAGCAGATTTTTCAATTGCTTGATACGATGGTACCCAATCAGCATCAAAAATAGGATAAGTCCAACCAGTTGAACTTTGCTTTAAATTAAACAAATGGCCAACAGCAGCAACAACTAAATGTTTTTTCCCATTTCTTTCAAATTCATAATAATCAACGCCAAAAGGTGAAGTCTTTTTTACTGGTTTAGATTGAGAAAGTGCTTGAGCTATTCTCATTGCTGCATCTGGTTTTTCTGCTATAATTATGGTAGCCATAAATAACTTATAATATAGGTACATATTTAAATGCTTTTTCTATAATGCTATGATAATTGCACCTGCAACAATAAGAGCTGAACCAACAGTTACCTTTAAGCTAATTTTTTCTCCTAAGATAAAGAAAGCAAGTATTATGGCAAAAACTATGCTTAATCTATCAATTGGAACAACTTGTGAAACTTTTCCAAGTTTCAATGCAAAAAAGTAAAAAAGCCATGATAAGGCACCAGCAATTCCACTTAAAAATATATAAGTTATTGACTTAGAATTAGAAAATATTGATGAAACTTCATTAAGCTTTCCATTAAAAATTGTAAACAAAATAAGGAATGCAAACATTATGCCTGCTCTTACCATTGTAGCAACATTAGCGTCTATATTTTCTAAACCAATTTTACCAAATATTGCTACAAGTGATGCAGTTAATGCTGATAAAATTGCAAATATTAACCAAGTATAGCTCATATTAATCTGTCTAATTTTTTAATTCCATTCATATATGGCCAAAGAACTTTTGGAATTAAAACTGTTCCATCTTTTTGTTGGAATTGCTCAATTAAAGCTACCATTGTTCTTGAAGTTGCAATTGCAGTATTGTTTAAGGTATGAACAAAACCAGCAGGAGCTTGCCCTTCCTTTTCTCTATACCTTATGTTAAGCCTACGGGCTTGATAGTCTAAGCAATTTGAATTTGAACCAACTTCCCTGTAAACGCCGTCAGCCATCCATAATTCAATATCATATGTTTTTGCTGAAACAACACCAGTCTCAGCAGAACATAAAACTACAGTCCTAAAATGTAAACCTAAATTTTTATAAAGCTCTTCTGAATTCTTTTGCAATTCTTCATGATATTTCCATGAATCTTCTGGTAAGCAAAAAATAAATTGTTCAACTTTATTAAATTGATGCATTCTAAATAAACCTTTAGTATACTTACCATGCGAACCAACTTCTTTTCTAAAATTAGTAGAAAAACCAACAAATTTCATTGGTAAATCCTTTTTATTAATAATTTCATCTTTAAACATTGCACCAATAGGATGCTCGGCTGTAGCAATTAAATATAAGTCTTCGTTTTCAATTTTGTACATCATGTTTTCAAAATCAGCTAAATCAACCATTCCTTCATAAGGCTTTCTTCTAAGCATATGAGGCGGATAAATAAAAGTATACCCTTTCTTCATTAAGAAATCTATTGCATAGGTTTGTAAAGCTCTATCCAATAAGGCTAAAGAATCCTTTAAATAAAAAAATCCTCGACCAACAACCTTTTCGGCCCTTTCATCGTCTATTAAACCTAACCCTTTAAGTATTTCCAAATGATTTTTTGGTTGAAAATCAAACTTAGGTGGTTTTCCATAAGTTCTTATAACAACGTTATCTTCTTCGCTTTTTCCAATTGGAACAGAATCATGAATCAAATTTGGTATTCTTAGCAAAGCAAAGTTAATCATTTCTTTTTGTTTTAAAACTTCTTCTTCTAACTTTTTAATTTTTTTTGGCAGTTCTGATGCTTCTTTAATTTTTTTAGAAACATCTTTTCCTTGTTTTTTTAAATTAGCTATCTCATCGGAAATAACATTCTTTTCATGTTTTAATTTCTCTAATTCTTTTAAATTTTCTCTATATTTCTTATCATTTTCTATTAAAGAATGCAAAAGCTTTATTTTTTCTTCGTTTCCTCTTTTCTTTAAATTTTCCTCTACAAAATTTGGATTTTCTCTAATAAGCTTTATGTCAAGCATATTAATTCAATTATTATAGAAGTATTTTAATTTATCTTGATATTATGTAGTCTGTTGGTATTTCTAATTTTTTAGCCAAACTTTCTATATCAGCATTATTGGCTAAAATTTCCTTAAAATAATTGCTTGCGTCTTCTTGGCTAATCTTTCCATCAATTTCCTTTCTTGCAATATTAAATGAAACTGCAGATATCCTTTCATCTAAAGTTTTAAATTCATTTAAATTTGAAAAAGCAATTTCTGGAATTCCACCAACGCCTAAATTTCTATAAGAATGAGCTAAAGAAAGTGAAATTGCATGTAATCCTTCGTCTCTTTGAATTGGCCCTGTAAACTTACAAG
>JAWBOD010000019.1:0-8086 GCA_039000735.1 Candidatus Aenigmatarchaeota archaeon
TTTCTGGAATTTTTGTTTTTTCAAATATTGAAATTAAAAGCATTGGCAATCCAAAAAATCCTGTTAAAAGCGGAAAAAGCATAGAATCAGAAAAATTATTTAAAACAATTAAACCTACTAATCCAGAAGAAATAAAGATAATAAATGAAAAGAATTTTTTACTGTCAATTAAAATCATATAAACAACAACAAAAATTAATAACCAATGAACATTTGGCCTTAAATAATTATACAAGCTTGGAATAAAAATTGTAAAAAATGGTAATGTTAGCATTGAAAATAAAACACCACCAAAGCATCCAACAACACATAATTTTATTGCTTCATAACCTCTTCCTTGCAAAAGCAATTTATGGCCAGGCAAAACTCCAAGAGCACTAGAATCTTCTGGAGCACCTAACAATATAGAAGGAATAAAATTTACAAAACTGTTAACAACACCTGAAGTTAAAAGTATAATTGCAGCAGGTAATGGACCAAACAAAAACGATAATCCAACAATTATTGGTATTGTATTGTTAGGATGAAGACCTGGAAGAAGGCCAGCTAACAAGCCAAGTATTATACCTATTGCTAATGCTAAAAATAATTCTAGCATATTTTTTAAAAGCAAAACAATGATAATAAGTTTATTTTACCATTAGCACAGAAAGAAATTTTTATATAGCCTCCTTCTTTTCTAAAATTCTTTCAGCAACAACTGCAAACGCCGGCCTAGTTATAACCACACCAATAAAAACTCCTATTAAAGTTGTTACCGCAAACCCTTTCATTGCACCAATACCAATAAACATCATTGGAACAACAGATGCTATAACAGTTGCTGCTGAACCAAAAATAATAAAGAAAGCTCTTTTTATTCTTTGCTTTAAACTGTAAAGCCTTTTCTCTTCCTTTGTTCCACCTTCTAATATTTCGTCTATTATCATTATCTGGTCGTTTGTACCACTACCAATTGCAGCAATTATACCAGCAATAGAAGCTAAATCAATTGTCCATTTAATAGCAGCCGCAACTCCAAGTGTAATTATTAGTTCAAAAAAACTCCAAAGCATGTTTGGTAAAAGAATTTTAAAGCTTCTATATCTAATAAAAAGAACAACAGCAACAGCTATGCTTGCTACTATGGCAGCAATTATTGTTGCTTCAAAAAATTCTCTACCTAAGGCAGGAGAGATTTGATCTACTCTTGATATTTCTAAACCTACTGGCAATGCTCCAGATTGTAAAATGCTTTTTAACATTAATTGTTCTTTTAATGCATCTTCTCTTGTTTGCCTAAACCCTGTTATGGCCGGTGTAGTATAAGCTTGGCCTTTTAATTCTGCAGAAATGCTTAACTCAGTTATAAGATTTTCATCTAAAAACAAGTATATTTTGCTTTCCAAATATCTGCTTCCAGTATTTGGATCAGTTATAACTTTCATATCCTTTGTAACTTTTGCAAAATTTTCTGCCCCTTCTTTTGTAATAAAAACTTGGAAGTTAAATTCATAACCTCCCTTAACCATCAAAATTCTTGAAACACAAATACCAGGTTGGTCTTGTAAGCAAACAGACTGTATATCCTTTCCTGTAAAAACAGTAAACATTAAAATTGCTGAATTGTTTGTTACATTTATTAATTTGAATGGTATTCCTTCTATACTTGAGCTTTCATTAATTTTTAATATTGTACTGTTAATTTCTATAGAATCGTTAATTAGGCTTATATCATAGCTCTTTTCTAAGTTTAGCTTTCCAGTATTGTTTGTAAAAACAATGATTTTTGGTATTTTCCCTTCAAATTTACCTTGCTTTGCTAACAAACTTTCTATTTCTTCCTTTGAACCTCCGGCCATTTCTATTTGTATGTAATAATTTCCTGAAAAATCTTTTATTGGTTGAAACTTAGCTTCTTTTAATCCAAAAATATTTATTCTAGTTTCTAATGTTGCAATTGCTTGCTGAATTGTTGCATCGCTTACATTTTCCTTAGGTTTTAACAAAACCCTTGTTCCTCCAACTAAATCTAGTCCAAATTGCAAATTGGTTGTTGTTGCTTTAGTAACATTAATTTTTAAACCAGGACTTTCTATGTTTACCAAGTCTAATTTACCAGAATGCATAAATCTAAAAGTTCCTGTAAAGTTTTCAAATTCATAAAGATCTTCTGGAGTTTTTATTTCTTTTTCATTTGCCCATGTTATTGTTTCACCAACTTCAACCTTTCCGAAAAATGGCGAGTCGCTTGCTACTGATTTAACAATAACTCCTTTTTGCCATGGATTTGGTGCAATTAAATATAAAGAAAAAGCTACACAAAATATAACCAATAAAATTTTCCATTGCTTTAACAAATCAAGTTTCATTTTTTCCTACCCAAGTACCATTTTAATAAACCAACATTTAGTATCCATGAATTTAACAAATCAATAATCAAGCCAATAACTAAAACAGCTGCAATTTGATCTATTACTGTTGATGCAGATATTATAAACAAAGACATTAATGCAACTAAGGTTGCGCCAACCATTGTAATTCCTGTTCTAAAAGAACTTTTTATTTCTTCGTCTAAATCTCCCTCTCTTTTTAAGGCCCTTGCAGTTAATAAAATATTATCGTCTACAGAATAACCAACAAGCAAAAGCAATGCAGCAAAGCTTGCTAAGGAAAGTTTTATTCCAAAAATTTGTGAAAAAACTAAAGTTTCAATTATGTCTGATGTTGGCGTTAAAACAAGAAAAAAGCTTGGCAAGGGATTTTTAAAAATAAAAAATACTGTAAAGGCCATAAAAACAAATGAAAACATTAAAACAAAAACAGCTTGCTGTAAAAAAGCAGAACCTAAAGCAGGGCCTATGCTTTGAACAGAATAGCTTTCAAGCAAGTAGCCATTTTCTTTTAATGTTTTTAAAATATTTTCAGGATTTATTTCAGTATCAAACTCGATAAAAATCGTGTATGTTGTTAAACCCTTTGCTGTTCTAACAGAAGCATCATATTGCTTTAATATGCCTTCTAATTCAACTTCACTTACCTGCTTATTGTATTCTGCAATTATTTGTGTTCCACCTTTCAAGTCTATATCTAAAGCTAGTTCATTAGTTGCTATTAAAAATATTAAATAAATAGTGCAAACTATTAGCAAAGCTACAGGTATTATTGACATTCTTTTAAAATTCATAAGAAAAGATTTGAAGCAAAAGTATATAATGATAACTTTTTATTTTTGTTCTCTATAGAGGGAAATTATTTAAAATAGTTTCCCTATATATGATACATGATAAATAGAGATATTTTAATAAAAATAATTAAAGATTTTAAAGACTTTAACTTACCAGAAATAATAAAAAGAGAGAAAAGTATAAACATAGAACTACCTATAAAAAGAGTAATTTCAATAATAGGCCCTAGAAGATCCGGTAAAACTTATTTTATGTTTCAGCAAATAAGCGATCTCTTAAAAAAAGGAATAGAAAAAGAAAGGATTCTTTATGTAAATTTTGAAAGTGATTTGCTAGTTGGAGCAAATATTAATGATTTAAGAAATTTAATGGACATTTATTATGAAATTTATCCAAGCAATAAGGATAAAAAAGTTTACTTGTTTTTTGATGAAATTCAAAATGTTCCAAATTGGGAAAAATTTATAAGAGGGATTTTGGACTCAGAAAATGTTCAAATAGTAATTTCTGGTTCTTCTTCTAAGTTGTTATCAAAAGAAATTGCTACATCATTAAGGGGCAGATGTATAACGCATTATATATTTCCTTTTAACTTTAAAGAATTTTTATATGCAAAAAAATTTAAAATTGAAAAATATTTATCTTCCTTTCAAAAAGCAAAACTTATGAATCTATTAATGGATTATTTAGATTTTGGTGGATATCCAGAAGTTGTAATTTATCCTATAGAAAGGGAAAAAATACTTAAAGAAATTCTTGATGTAACAATTTATAGGGACATTATAGAAAGATTTAAAATTAAAAACACAAAGCTAGTAAGATTATTATTAAAGCAATTAATTTTTTCAACATACTTTTCAGTTCACAGCTTTTATAACTTTATAAAATCCTTAGGTATAAAGGTTAGTAAAAATACTCTTTATAATTATTCAGAATACTTTTCAGATGCTTTAATTGTTATATTTTTAAGAAAGTTTTCAAAATCTTTTAAGGAAATTGAACAAACTAAACCAAAAATATATTTTATTGACAATGGTTTGCTTTATATCAATAAGATTGAAAGTAAAAGTAAGTTAATAGAAAACATAGTTTTAGTAGAGTTAATAAAAAACGGTTATTACCCAAATGAAAACATATTTTATTATCAAAACGAAAAAAATGAGGTTGATTTTGTTATAGTTGACAAATCAAAAGTTAAAAAATTAATTCAAGTTTGTTACAACTTAGATGATATTGAAACCAAGAAAAGAGAAGTTAGAAGCTTAGTTAATGCTATGATGGATTTTGAACTTAAAGAAGGGTTAATTATAACTATGGATTTTGAAAATACGGAAAAATTTAAAAACAAAAAAATAATTTATTTACCGTTGTGGAAATGGCTTTTAAGTGAAAAATTATGAAAATAGGAATAGTTGGCTGTGGAATTAACGGTGCATACTTAGCTTGGAAGCTTTCAAAAGAAAATGAAGTAGAAGTTTTTGAGAAAAATTCTGTAATTGGAGAAAAACCATGTTCTGAGCTTGTTTCTGAAAGAATTTGGAAATTTATTCCAAAAAAGCAAGAGCTAATTAGAAACTTAATAGAAGAGCTTGTTATTCACTTTCCAAAAAATGATGTAAAGCTAAGATTTTATCCAAAAATGTACGTTATTGATAGAAAGCAGTTAGCAAATTACATAGTTGAATTAGCAAAGCAAAATGGAGCAAAGTTTAATTTAAATAGCGAGGTAAAAAAAGTTTTTTATATTAAAGGCAAGAGGCCACAAATTTCTGTTTTGGGAAAGGTTTTAGAATTTGATTATTTAATAGGTTGTGATGGTTATAATTCTGTTGTTAGAAAAAGTTTAGGAATTAAGGATCCATTATGTATTTTAGGAATTTATACAAGAATAGCAAAAAAACCAAAATCAAATGTAATTCATGTTTATCCTTTAAGAAACGGAATAAGTTGGATCATACCTAGAAAAAACGATGTAGAATATGGGGTTTATGAAAAATTAGATACTGCTAGAAAAGAGTTTGATAATTTTTGTAAAAGAATGAAAATAAAGCCTAAGGAAATTTATTCGCACATGATACCAAGCAGATTAACAAAGATGCATAAAGAAAGAATAGCTTTATGTGGTGATGCCATCGGGATTACAAAACCATGGTCTTACGGCGGAATTGTTTGGGGGTTGATTGCAGATGATATTTTAGTAAATAATTTTCCAAACTTTTCAAGGTATGAAGAATTGGTAAGAGATTATTTTGAACCTAAGATATTTTATTCAAAAATAGCTTTGTTTGCAGGTAAGTTTATAGGGAATAAACTACCTTTTTTAGCACCAAAAGAAGTTTGGTTCGATGGAGATTGGGTGTTTTAAAATAATTAAGAAAAATTTCTATTAAAAAGTATAATCATTTAAATAATTAAATTATAATATTTTTACGTAATTAAGGTGAATGAATGGAAATTGAAATTAAACAAGAAAATATACCTTTAATTTTAATTAGTATCATTGCAATAATTTTTCTATATTTTACATTAAATGTTGATATGCTTGGAGAAGATGAAGGATTTTATTTCAATAATGTAAATAGAATAATCCAAAACGATTTAAAACCATTTGATATAACAGGCAAATATACTGTTTTTATCCCGTTCATACCTACGATAACAGCAGCTTTATTTTTATTATTTGGTTCTTCACTTTTATTAGCAAAGGTTATTATAACAATTTTTTCTATACTTGTAATTTTTATTTTATTTTTAGTAACTAAGAAACATGGTTTTATAGCTTCTATTTCTTCGATATTAATTTTACTTTCAATGCCATTATTTACACATTTTTCTTTCTTATATTATGTAGAGATACCTATTGCATTTTTTTCAATTTTATTAATTTATTTATTTTCGACTTTAGATTCGAATAAAAAAGCTATTATTACCGCTGTAGTTTTATCAACCGCCTTTTACACTAAACAAAGTGCATTAATATTTGTAATTTTACTTTTTTTGAGTAGTTTATATAAGCTTTACTTCAAAAAAGATAAAAAATATTTTAAATTAGCTTTTATTACATTACTAATAACAATAATAGCAATAGTTCCATGGGTATTGTACAATTTATTTACTTATGGTTATCCGCATACTGAGGGGTTAAATATATTTTTTAAGCAAAAAGAATTGCCAGAATGGTTATTTAAATCAGCGTCAATTTCTCCAAATCTAAATATAATTGGAATTTTTACACCAATGCCTCTACTTTTATTTTGTTTAGGTTTAGCATATTTTTTATATTCTAAAGAGAGTTATTTAGCTTTACCATTAATAACAGTTATAATCTTTTTTATAATCTTTCTTCTGAGAACAAGAACAGGATTTATTACTGAAGAAAGATATTTTATTATTATATTTCCACAAGTAGCTTTGGTTGGTGGGGTTTTCTTACAAAAGCTTTATGAAAAAAATAATAAAATTATTTTATTTTTAACAATAATTTTTGTTTTTATGCTATATCAAACTATCACAGTTGCTTTAAATACAGCGAATTCGCAAAGATACCCTACCGATTATAAAGAAACTTTAAATTGGATTAAAATGAATACACAAAAAAATGATATAATTTTCACGGCTTATAGAGGCAGTTTACTTTACTATGCGAATAGATATAATAAGTGGTCAGAAATTGAAGAATTCCCGCAATTAATGACAACGCAAAATTCAACGTATATTTATGAGACTTTAAAAAGAGAAAATGTTAGTTATATATTTATTTGGAGAAATATTCTTGCAGATAAGTATATAATTCCTGAAAGCAATATTCATGGATTATTTACATATAATTTTTTAAATACAGTAATTAATGATACTGAACATTTTAATATAACCTTTTCGAATGAAAATAATTTAGTAATAAAACTATTGTAGGGGTAAGATATGATTGATTTATTATGCTTAAATGCACCATTTCGTCCTTATTTTTCTAGGCCCAGTAGAAGTCCATGTGTAACTAGAGGTGGCACTCTATATTATCCTATGTCACTTTTAACTATGACAAGTTACGCAATTCAAAAAGGATTTGATGCAAGAATAATGGATTGTATAGCCAATCCTAATCCATATTGGAAAACAGAAATTAAAAAACTTAACCCGCGAATAATAATTGTTGACACGTCTACTCCAAGTATATATAATGATATAAAAATAGCTGACAATTTACAAGAGAGTTTACCAAATTCTCAAGTTATTCTTGTAGGCAGGCACGTTACGTACGCACCAACCGAAACATTAAGATTTTGTAAAAAAGTTAAAATAATTTGTAGAAAAGAATTTTTTACGTCTATTGTTGAGTTATTAGAAGGAAAAGAATATAAAAAAGTAAAAAGTGTCAGTTATAAAGAAGACGGTAAAATATATCATAATCCAGACTCTAAATTAGTTACTAATGTAGATGATTTTGGTTTCATTTCAAAAATAATAAATAGACAACTTAACCCAAAAAGATATTATTATTCTTCAACAAGAAACCCTTATATAATGCTTCAAACTGCTTGGGGCTGTCCGTATAACTGTAGTTTTTGTAACGAGGTTGTGAAACATAAATGGAGGCATCGCTCCATTGATCATATTATTGAGGAACTAAAATATTTAGACAAGAATATGTCTTTTGTAAAAGAAATTTATTGGGACGATCCTACATTTGTAGTTGATGAAACCTTTACACAAGAGTTATGTGATGCTATTATAACTAATAAAATAAAAATAAAATGGTCTTGTGTTACAAGAGCAAACATTTCATTAGAAACGCTTAAAATAATGAAAAAAGCGAACGGAAGAACCATGCATATTGGGTTAGAGTCTACCAATCAGGAAGCATTAGATAATATTAATAAAGGTATGAATTTTTTAGATGAGGTTGAATATCTCAAAAATTG
>JAWBOD010000002.1:0-20424 GCA_039000735.1 Candidatus Aenigmatarchaeota archaeon
TAGATAATTTTTTAAAGACTTAGCATACTTACGCTTAAGAAATCTCTTATGCCTAAGGCCAAGCCAAGTATTAATATTATTATTTTTAAGAAATTTTTAAAGAATTTTTCTTCTTTTGACTTATCAACATAAAAAAGAACTAACCAAACAACAATTATTTTTAATGGAAACATCACCCATGGACCAAGGCCTAAATTTTTTATAAAAAAGTTAGGTAAAACATGTTGTTCATAAAAACCAAAAAATGTTAGCGCAGTAAAGGTTGAGCTTGCATCAAGCAAGTGAGAAACTATTATTCCTGCATTTTCTAAAGAAAGCAATTTAGGTTTTAATTTATGAATTCCAAAGAAAAGTAAAGACCAAAAAGAAACTAAAATTAAGATAAAACCAAAGCCAAAAAAGTTATTAATTTTTGTTAAGGTTAAGTTGTAAATTAAAAATAAGCTACCTATTGTTATCATTGTTTTCTCGTAAGTAATTTTTTTTGTTTTTCTCTCGATAAATAAACTTAAAAGCAATGAAGCTAATGTTATAATGTAAACAAAAAAGTAAATTGGTGGTGAGCAAAAAAGTTTGCTTTGGTATATTCCTAAGTTATAGTCCTTTAGGGCTCTTGTCCAACCACCGTAAATTATGAAAGGCAATAATGCAAAAAAGAATTTTTTATTTATTTTTATTTTTAATTTTTTTAAAAGCTTGTAAGTAAGTAAAACAGCAAATATAAGAATTAAGCCATAGGTTATTGTCCCAATTGGCGTATAGTAATAGCATAAAGGTTTTAAGAAATTTTCATTTATAAATTCAATCAAATTTATCACTTACAATAGTTTTAACTTTCCTGTCAATTTATCAATTTTTTTATCTTCTGCAGGCCCTATTCCTAAAGCAGTTATAGTTCCTGGTTTAACCTGGGTTAAGCCTGCATCAATTATTAATTCACAAGGTAATTTTTCCTTTTTTGCTTTATTGTAAAATTCAATTAATTCTTTTTCATTTAAAACCTTTAAAACAATTTTTTTCATTCCTTCTCTTAGCCACTTTTCTTTATTGCCTTTGCTTGACTTTAAAAATGATGCTAAGCTTGCATGAGCAACTTGCGAACATAACTTGCCTTTTTCTAGTTTTAAATCGCTTCTTACTAAGATTACTTGTTTCATATTTTACCCTTGGTTACAATATAAAATCTTTGAAGAAATGATACAAATGTTAAAATCGCTGTTATTGCTATTAAATAAATTGCATAATTTAATGAAAAATAAGAAATTAAAATTATTATAAGAAACAAAATTAACCTATCTGTATGCTCTAATATGCCACCGCCTTTTAATTCTTCTTTAATAAGGCCTTTTTCAAGGGCAGCTGCTTTTGAATACGTTGAAAGCATGGAACCAAAAAGTAAAAGCATTAACCAAGTTTTTGAATTAAAAATAAAATTAGGATAATCTAAAAAAAGCAAACCAAATATTATGAAAAATTCTATAAACCTATCTACTGTTGTATCTAAATATGCTCCAAACTTTGTTGATTTTTTTGTTGCTCTTGCAACAGCACCATCTATCATGTCAATAGAAATTGTAATTATGCAAAAAACAAAGGATAAAATAAAGTTTTGATTAACTAAAAAATAAAAAACAATTAACGCTAAGAACAAGCTTAGCAGTGTCCACTGATTTGGAGAAATTGATAGCTTGGTAAAAAAATAGCCAACTTTTTCACTTAATTTCTTAAAATGCTTTCTTTGCTTATAAAGCATATAATAATATACAACAAGCTATTAAATAAGTTTACTCATAATAATTTAATGCTAACAGAGCTTTTTTTAACTTTAAAACTATATGGTTACTTGGGCATATTTTTAATTAGCTTAATTAGTGCATCAACAATAATCTTTCCAATACCATCAGCAGCCTTTGTTTTTGCTTCTGGAGCTATACTAAATCCATTATTGGTTGGTTTAATAGCTGGAATAGGTGCTGCTTTAGGAGAGTTTGTTGGTTACGGTTTGGGAATTGGCAGCAGAAAAGCTTTAAAGAAAAAGTGGAAAAGGGAAATCGAAAAAATAGAAAAACTCTTTCAAAAGTATGGTGGATTTTTAATAATAGTAATTTTTGCTGCAACTCCTTTACCAGACGATTTAACAGGAATAGTTGCAGGCATTTTAAAATATCCTGTTAAAAAATTCTTTATAGCAAGTTTAATTGGGAAAATAATTTTACACTTAGCTTTAGCTTATGCAGGATTATACGGAATGAAATGGATTTTAAATATACTTTCCTCTGGTTTTGGATAGTCTCCACTTTATTGATCTGATAAATTTTCTAGATATAACATTTGCAAATTCTATAAACGTTGTGTATTTGCTAAATATTTTTACATTATTTTTTAATATACTTTCTATAGGATCATCATTGCATATTATTCCAGCGTTCCCAACCTCTCTTACAGAGTGAGCATCGCTTCCAGCTGTTATTGGTTTTTTATATTTTTTTGCAAATTCTAAGGCTTTTTTATTTTGCATATAGTTTAAGCTAGAATTAAAAACTTCTATTGCATCAGCTTCTTTGCTATTTTCCTTAACACACTTTCTAAATAAATAGCGGCCAAATGGATGTGGAGCTACTCCTATACCCCCTAATTCATGAATTTTTTCTAAAGTTTCTTCTAAGCTTAACTTTTTTGGTATATCTTCGTCTATGCCTAAAGCTAAAAAATCTCCTAATTTAGTTGAAATTTCAGAACCAGTTATTATTGTAAATTTATACTTTTTTGCAATTTTTTTAGCAATTAAGCTTCCCTTTACGCTATCATGATCAGTTATGGCTAAACCATCCAAACCTTTTTTCATGGCTGCCTTTATCATTTGTTCAGGTGTATTTAAAGCATCGTACCCCCAAAAAAAGTGCTTGCTGTAAATTGTATGACAATGGCAATCTATTTTCATAATTACCAAGGCTCTTTTTTAATCTTTAATTTATGGCCAACAATATTTGCTATTCTATGAATTAATAAAGTTAAAAAAAGCATAATTAAAATCATCCAAATTGTTATTTCAGTAAATGCAAAAACAAAAACTATGGCTCCTATTACAAAATTCCATTGGTCTAAAAACAAAACTTCTTTTCCTCTTTCTAAACCTAATCTTCTTTTAATAAAGCTTCCACATAAATCTCCAAATAAAGCTCCAAAAGAAATTAAAACCCCAATAAAAAAGTTCATAGCAGGTAGCTGAACGTTCCAAGCATTAGCATAAGCATTTATGCTTGGATAAGCTAAGCTTTCTAAAACACCAACAAACGTTCCTGCTATTAAGCCTAAGGCAAATCCTTCAAAAGTTTTACCATCACCTAAGATTCTGTTTCCATCAAACCATTTTTTATTAAAATCTATTGGTAATTTCCCCCTTGCTAAAGGAGGAAAACCATTAGCAGCGTAAGCAGGAAAAAGAATAAGCAAAGCTTTTACCAATTCTACTAAAAGGTCCATAAAACCACTATGAAATTTTTGAGCCAATTTCTATATCTCTTTCAGGTTGTAAGACAACTACCTTATCTCCTTGAGTTGCTGCTAGTATCATGCATTCAGATAAAGTATTTCCTATTTTCTTTGGTTCTAGGTTAACAACAAAAATAAATTTTTTGTTTAGAAGCTCTTCTTTGCTGTAATTAGGCTTAATTCCAGCTACTGCTTGCTTTATTCCCAAAGGCCCAAAATCAACCTTTAATTTATACATTGGTTTTTTTGTTTCTGCGTCTTCAACCTCAATTATTTTACCTACTCTTATATCAATCTTAGTAAAATCGTTTATTGTTATCATAGAAAATAACTTTAGTTTTTATAAATAAAAAACTATCTATATATAAATGGTTTTTATGTACAAATTAAAGGTTTTGTTGATTGCATTTTTTGTTTTTTTGTTTTTTACACCCACATTTAGAAATTATCCGTACTTTGCAGCTTTAACTTGTTTTTTATCAGCTTTAATTGCTGCCATAGGCCTTTTTCACTTTCTTTCAGAATTTAAATCTAAAAAAATAGGAAAAATAAAAATTGAGGAAGTTACCTTTGTAAGGAATTTTGTTTTTAGAGCGTATACAAAAGTAAAGGACGTTTGGATTGTTTTTGATAAAAAAGCAAAAATGTTTAGGCCAGCTGATTTTAGGGAGCTTCCAATTAAAGCAGGGTTAACAACATTGTTTGGTTTACTTTTTTTATACGTATCATACTTAATATTATCAACAATAAACCAAGCCTTAGAATTTTTAGCTTTTAGATCTCTTGTTTTAATTATATTTTTAGTTTTAGGTTGTTACAACTTTTTTGTTGGTATAGCTAGAATTTCTTCTTTAGAAACTGAAAATTCAATAAAAGTATGCAAACTTTTAAATAAAAACAGGTCTTTAAAAAATTTCTTAATTAAAGAAAAAGCATTTTTTGAAATTACACCAAACTTTCTTTTATGGAACGGGTTTGTAACTTCTGTTGAATTTGTAATTCCTCATAAAATTCAAACAAAGGTAATTGAAAAAGATTTGATTCAGATATCAAAAATAATTGAAAAAATAAAATAAGATTTAAATGATTGATAATATTTGGTTATTAAGTAAAAATGATGTTCTAAAAAATTTAGAGTCTTCAGAAAATGGCTTAAGCGAAGATGAGGTTGAAAAAAGAATTAAAAAATATGGTTTAAACGAACTTCCAGGCAGGTTTAAAAAAAGAACTTTAAGCTTATTTATTTCTCAATTTAAAAGTCCGTTAATTTTAATTTTAATAGTAGCAGCTGTTATTGCTTTTTTTCTCCAAGAAATAACAGATTCCTTAATAATACTAGGTATAGTTTTTTTAAACTCTTTTTTAGGATTTATTCAAGAATTTAAATCAGAAAAGGCTTTAGAAAAATTAACAAAATATATTAAATACACAGCAAAGGTTTTAAGAAATGGCCAATTAATTGAAATAAATACAAAAAATTTAACAATAGGAGACATTGTAAAAATCGAAACAGGAGATATTATCCCTGCAGACTTAAGACTTTTAGAAACTGACGAACTTTTTTTAAACGAATCCTTAATAACTGGTGAATCTTCTCCTGTTAAAAAAACATCGAGGCCGATGCTTAAAAAAGAATTAATGCCTTATGAAATGAAAAACATAGCATTTATGGGAACTTCTGTTTTTAGCGGTTCTGGTAAGGGAATAGTTTATGCGATAGGAACCAATACTTATGTTGGTAAAACTGCTTCTTATTTAAAGGTTGAAGAACCACAAGGTGAATTTCAAATTAATATGAAAAAATTTAGCGAATCCTTAATAAAAATAATTTTAATTGGTATACTAATAATTTTTGCAATAAACTCTATTTTAGGAAGAAATGTTTTTACATCCTTTCTTTTTGCAATGGCTTTAGCAGTAGGAATAGTTCCAGAATCCTTACCAATTATAATTACAATAAGCCTTTCTAAAGGAGCTTCAAGAATGGCTAAAAAAGGAGTTATAGTTAAAAAGCTGGTTTCTATAGAAGACCTTGGAAACCTTGATGTTTTATGTTGTGATAAAACAGGCTCTTTAACAGAAAATCAAATAAAATTAGAAGGATTTGTTGACATAAATAATAAAACTAATAAAAAAATCTTAATTTACGGAATGCTTTGTAATTCTGCAAAAGTTCACAATAATACTATAAGAGGAGATTCAATAGATGTTTCAATATTAAGCTACGCTAAAGAACATAACATTTTTATTGATCCTGAATATGAAAAAATTAATGAAATACCAATAAATTATGAAAAAAGAAAAATGGCTGTTGTTATAAAAAGAAAAAATAAATGTTTATTAATTGCTAAGGGTGCACCGGAATCTATTTTAGCTTCTTCTTCTCATGTTATTTTTGAACATAAAAAATATGAAATTAATAAGTTTAAGAAAAAAATACAAAATACTTATAAAAAATTAAGTAGCAAAGGCTATAGAGTAATTGCCATTGCAGCAAAATTTGTTTCTGAAAAATCTGATTATGACGAGGCAGATGAGAGCAAGCTTACTTTCTTAGGTTTCTTAATTTTTTCAGATCCACCAAAAGAGTCAGCAAAAGAAGCTTTAGATAATTTTAGAAAGCTTGGAGTAAAATTAAAAATTTTAACTGGAGACGATCCATTGGTTACAAAAATAATAGCTAAGAAAATTGGTTTTACTCCAAACGAGTATGAAAGAATTGTTCTTGGAAAAGAAATTGAAAGGTTAAGCGAAGAAAAATTAAGAAAGGTAGTTGAGGAAGCAACAATATTTGCTAGAGTAACTCCAGAAATTAAATATAAGATAATTAAAGCATTAAAAGATAATGGACATGTAGTAGGCTTTTTAGGCGACGGTGTAAATGATGCGCCAGCCTTAAGGTTTTCTGATGTCGGCATATCTGTTGAAAACGCAGCAGATGTAGCAAAAGATGCATCTGATATTGTTCTTACGCATAAAAGCTTAAATGTTATTGCTAATGGAATAGAAGATGGAAGAAAAACCTTTAGTAACATAACAAAGTATATTCTTAATACGGTTAGCGCAAACATTGGAAATATGACAACCTTAGGAATAATTTCTTTGTTTTTAAATTTCTTACCGCTTTTACCCGTTCAAATATTGTTAGCAAATTTTATTTCAGATGTGCCTTTACTTACAATATCAACAGATAATGTTGATAAAGAAGAATTATTAAAGCCAAAAAGATGGAATATAAGATACATAGAAAAATTTGCTTTAGCTTTTGGAGGAATAAGTACTATTTTTGATTTTATAACTATAGCTGTTTTAATATATGCTGTTAGCGCTAATGTTAATTTATTTAGAACAGGTTGGTTTTTAGAAAGTGTTTTGTCTGAAATTCTTATAACTTTTGCAATAAGAACTAAAAAAAGATTTTATAAAAGTAAGCCAAGCAAATTACTTTTAATATCATCAGCTTTAACAGCTTTAATAACAATATGGCTGGTATTTTCACCATTTGGCTATTTATTTGAGTTTGTTTACTTAGCTAATTGGCTATTGCTTGCTATTTTAATAATATTAATTGCTTACTTTGTTCTTGTTGAAATTTTAAAAGTTTATTTAATTTAAAAAAGATTAAGAGTTTATGCCCCTGTGGTGTAATCTGGATAGCACAGTTCCCTGCGGTTAAAAGTAGAAAGGAGCTAATCTGGGTTCGAATCCCAGCAGGGGCATTTACTTATGGTTAAGAAACCTATTTTTATTAATAAAACATACAAAATAATTTTATGTTTAAAGATTTGGAAAACTACTTAAAAAACATTAAAAAAATAAACTTAAAAAAACTAGAGAAAATTGAAGAGTCCTTTGTTTTAGATCCGTTAAAGCAATTAAGAAAATATGAAATTAAGATTAGAAGAAACCCAATTTTTAATTCAAAATCAAGAATAGCTCCGGAAAGAGAAAGTAGAAAAATAGAAACAATGGCCTTAGGTTTTAAGTTACAACCATCTTTGTCTTGCTTTTTCTGTAACCCTAAAGATAAGTGTTCTAGTTTTTCTAAAGAAACAGGTTTAAAGAGTCAATATTACTTAAATGAATCTGTTGCGTTTTCAAATCTTTTTACCTTTGGAAAAATTCATGGTGTTATTGTTTACAATTATAGACAACATGTAACCGATCCTAGAAGCTTAGCATTAAAAAACTGGATAGATGGAATAAAGCTTGTTCAAAAAATAGGAATAGCTTCAAAGAAAAAATATGTCTCAATGCATATTAATTGTGGTTTTAAGGCTGGTTCTTCCTTAGAGCACTTTCACGGTCAATTTCTTTGTGAGGACGAACCTTTATCAAAAACAGCTTTAGCCATAAGTAAAAGTAATAAAAATATTTGGAAAGCATGGGTTAAAGCAATGCTTGAAGAAAATTTAGTTTTAGATTTTGATAAAAAAAGCAAAACAGTTTTTTTTGTTGAGTGGAGCCCAGTTTTTGGAAAAACTGAATTGGTTATAATTAATTTAGAAAATCCTTGCTTTCAAAATATGAGCAACGATGAAATAAATGCAGTTGCTAAATTTTTAGACAAAGCAATAAGAATTACAGTAGAAAATGTTTCCGACCAATTTAACGTTATAAACTTAAGTGCCTCTCCTAAAGATAACTTTTGTAATCAATTTAGAGTTTTTCCGAGAGCGCCTTTAAATCATGGTATTAAATCGTGGGAAGGATTTTTAGAGTTTTGTGGAGAAAACGTTCCTCACATTCATCCTGAAAAAATTGTTGAAATTGCAAAGAAGTATTAAAGCTTCATTGCAATTTTTAACCTTTTCATCAACTCATTTTTAATTTTTAATAATTCTAAATTATTTTTAGCTTCACATCTTAATTCTATTTTTGGTTCAGTATTTGATGCTCTAACTAAGGCAAAGCCATTTTTAAATTTAACTCCAACACCATCTATTAAAATAAGTTTATAGCCTTTAAACATTTTCTTAAGTCTTTCTACAACTTTAAACTTTTTTTCATCTTTGCACTTAAACCTAAAGTCTAAAGAAGGATATTTTGGCAATTCGTTTATTAAATAAGATAAGGGCCTTTTTTCTTTTTCTAATATTTTTAAAAGCATAAGAGAAGCAAACAGCCCATCATCAAAGTAATTGTTTTCTTTAAAATAGTAATGGCCAGAGTACTCTCCACCTAATTTAGCTTTTAACTTAATCATTTTTTGCTTTATAAAGCTTCTACCAACTCTATTCCAAACCAATTTCCATTTATATTTTTTAGCTTCGTTTTCAAGCTCCTTTGTGCATCTTATATCTGCAATTAGTACATCATTCTTTTTTAAAAGTTTTCTTGTAAAAAGCAATAAAATAAAGTCAGGATGAACGTATCTTCCTTTTTCGTCTATAAATACTGCTCTATCGCCATCAGCATCAAAAGCAATTCCTAAATCGGCCTTTACTTTTTTAACAACTTTTTTTAATTGCTTAAGAGTCTTTTCATTTGGCTCAGGATTTCTATTTGGAAATTTACCATCGTATTTACAAAAAAGTTTAACAACATTAAACCCCATTTTTTTAAAAATTTTTGGTGCAAGCTTACTCCAACAACCATTTCCACAATCAACAACAATCTTAAACTTATTTTTTATTTTAATTTTTTTTAAAATTTGTTTTTCATATTCTAAAGAAATATCCTTTTTAATTACTTTTCCTTTTTTCTTTTCAGAATATTTTTTCTTATACATTTTTTCTATTTTTTTCATATCTTGTTCATAAGTAAGGTCAATTGCTCTTTCCCCGCAAAGCTTTAAGCCATTGTAGTTTACCGGGTCATGAGAACCAGTAATGTAAATGCCTGCTTTTAACTTATACTTAACAATAAAATAATAAAACAAGGGAATTGGAACTAAGCCAATATCAATAACATCGCAGGATTGAGAAGTTAAGCCTTTAATAACAGCTTTTTTTAATTTAGGAGAAGACAATCTTACATCCATCGCAACTACAGCTTTTTTTGCATTTAAAAGATTTACAAATGCTTTTGCTATGCCTTCTGCAATTTCATCATTTAATTCCTTTCCATATATGCCTCTAATATCATATGCTCTAAAAATGCTCATAATAAATTATTAAATTATCTATAAAATAATTTTACTTAATGCGTATGTAAAACCATGGTATGAATCTTTGTCATATCTTCTATGCTGTATCTAATTCCTTCCCTTCCTAAGCCAGAACTTTCATCTCCACCAAATGGAAATATACCTAAGCCATGGGTTGGATGAGCATTTATGTGAACAGAACCAGCTTCAATTCTTTGTGCAGCATTAAAAGCTTTGTCTATATCCTTTGTAAATATGCAAGCATCTAGACCATATTCTGATTCATTTGCTATTTTTATTGCTTCTTCCAAATCCTTAACTCTTATTATTGTAACTACTGGTCCAAAGGTTTCTTCCCAAGCAATTCTCATATCTCTGTTAACAAAATCTAAAACTGTTGGTTCATAGTATCCTAAAGCATATCTTTTTCCACCGTAAAGAAGTTTTGCGCCTTTATTAATTGCATCGTTAACCAAATCTTCAACTTTTTTAGCAGCCCTTTCATTAATTAATGGTCCAACCATTGTATCTTGATTTCTCGGGTCTCCAAATTTCCAATTTTTAACTTCTTCTAAAACAGCATTAACAAATTTATCTGCTATTGATTCAACAACTAAGACTCTGCTAATTGCATCACATCTTTGGCCAGAATATTTTAAGCAGCCAGCTACAACTTCTTTAACAGCTAAATTAAAATCACAATCTTCTAAGACTATGGCAGGTGCCTTTCCACCTAACTCTAGGTGTAGTTTTTTCATTCCTGCAATGCTTGCAATATGTTTTCCAGCAGCGCTACTTCCAGTAAAAGAAATCATATCAACTCTTGGATGCGAACATAAGTAATCTCCTATTTCAGAGCTTGAACCAGTTATTACATTTATACTGCCATCTGGTACTCCAGCTTCTTGCATTACTTTTCCAAGCATTAACATACATATTGGATCATCGCTTGCTGGCTTTACTATTATCGAATTTCCAGCTGCTATTCCAGGAGCAATTTTTGCTACTCCTGTAAATAAAGGATAATTAAAAGGTGTTATTGCAAGTAAAACTCCTATTGGTTGTTTTATGGCCATTCCTATGCTTTTTTTATCAGAAGCTATATCGCCTTTAATTAATTCTCCTCTTATTTCTTTTGCTTCGTCAGCAGCATAATGTAATCTATCTATTGATGCTTGAACTTCGCCTTCAGCCTGCTTAAAGGTTTTTCCAGACTCCTTCATTATAATGTCTATAAATTCATTTTTATTTTCTTCTAAAATGTTTCCAGCTTTATCAAGAATTTTTGCCCTTTCGCTTGCATCTAAGCTTGCAATTTTTGATTTTGCATTGTAAGCAGCTTGTACAGCTAATTCTGCTTCCCTTTGACTAGCTTTTTGAACTCTTGCTACTAAAGAACCATCAGCAGGACTTCTTATTTCAAAGGTTTCAGAAGCTTCTAGCCATTGCCCATTAATTAAAATTTTGTATATTGTTTCATTATTTGCTACAAATCTTATTGAATCAAAGATTGACATTTTATCCTATAAATATTAATTAAAGCTTTAATATATTTGTAATGTTTTTGTAATTGAAAAGGCAAACTTTTATATGAGAAAAATAAGATATTTAAAGCAGGTGTAGTGCATGAAAATTACGTTAAGTGTAATTAAAGCTGATGTTGGTGGATTTGTTGGTCATTCTGCAAGTCATCCTGAAATTTTAGAGTTAGCAAGAAGAATGCTTCAAGATGAAAAAAACAAAGGATTTATAATAGATTTTTATGTAACAGCTTGTGGAGATGATTTACAATTAATAATGACACATCAACATGGTGAAGATAATTCAGATGTTCATGGAATGGCTTGGTATATTTTTAAAAGCTGTACAGAAAAGGCTAAAGAGCTAAAACTTTATGGTGCTGGGCAAGATTTGCTAAAAGATACTTTTTCTGGAAATTTAAAGGGGATGGGGCCTGGTGTTACAGAAATGGAATTTGAAGAAAGAGCATCAGAGCCAGTTATAATTTTTATGGCAGATAAAACAGAACCAGGAGCATGGAACATTCCTTTATACAAAATGTTTGCTGATCCGTTTTCAACAGCAGGCTTAGTAATTGATCCTGAAATGCATTGTGGTTTTACTTTTGAGGTTCACGATATTATAGAACATAAAAAAGTTGAGTTAAAGTGTCCTGAAGAAATTTACGATTTATTAGCATTAATTGGACAACCAGGAAGATACGTTATAAAACATGTTTATAGAAATTCAGATAGATTATATGCAGCTTCAACTTCTACAGACAGATTAAACTTAATTGCTGGAAAATATGTTGGCAAGGATGATCCTGTTATGATTGTAAGGGCACAACATGGCTTGCCAGCTGTAGGTGAAGTTTTAGAAGCATTTGCACATCCTTGGATTGTTGCTGGTTGGATGAGAGGAAGCCATCACGGCCCATTAATGCCTGTTTCAGTAGAGGATGCCACGCCATCAAGATTTGATGGCCCACCAAGGGTTATGGCCTTAGGCTTTCAACTAGCTAACGGTAAACTAATTGGACCAAGAGATATGTTTAAAGATAAGTCATTCGATAAAGTTAGGTGGGAGGCTTTAAAGATTGCAGATATTTTAAGAAGACAAGGGCCATTTGAACCACATAGGCTTGGAGCAGATGAAATGGAATATACAACATTGCCAGCAGTTAAAGAAAAGTTAAAAGATAGATTTAAAGATTTATAACTCAAAAACTAAAAGATTATATGAGAACACCTTGCTTAGTAATAAATTTTAAGGCCTTTAAAGAAGGTAGCGGAAAAAATGCTTTAAAAATAGCTAAGTTAGCAGAAAAAATATCTAATAAGCTTAACGTATGCATAGTTGTTTGCCCAAATTTTTTTGATTTAAAAGAAATCGCAAAAAGGGTTAGCATTTTTGTTTTTGCCCAGCATATGGATGCAATAGAAGAAGGAGCATATACAGGTCATGTAACAGCTTATCATTTAAAGGAAGCAGGAGCTAAAGGTGTTATACTTAATCACTCTGAAAAAAGAATGGAACTAGATGATATAGAGAGTGCAATAGATTTAGCTAAAAAATATAAGCTAATATCAATTGTTTGCGCTAACAATGTTGATGTTGCAAAAGCAGTAGCGGTTCTTGAGTCTGATTTCATTGCTTTAGAACCACCAGAATTAATAGGCGGGAATGTTTCTGTTTCAAGTGCTCAGCCAGAAGTTATTACTAAATTTGTTAAAGAGATTAGAAAATATAATAAAAAAGTAAAACTTTTAGTTGGTGCAGGAATTAAAACAAAAGAAGATGTAAAGAAGTCTTTAGAGCTTGGAGCTGATGGTGTAATATTAGCTTCTGGTGTTGTTAAAGCTCAAAATGTTTCTAAGGCAATAGAAGAATTGGCTAGTGGTTTGCTATGAAATTTAGCTTAAATAACTTTAAAGGAAAAACTACAATTTTTAAAGTTAAAGATATGGTTAAAAATGGAAAAAATATTTACAAGAACATAAAAGGTTTTGAAAATCAAATTAACACAATTTTAACGGACTTGCCAGATGAAAAAACAAAGCTAAAAAAACATACAGTATGCTTAAATATAATTTATCCTGGTAAGGTTAACAATGAGTTTAAAATGAGTAGAGGACATTCTCATAACGCTGAAGAAGTTTATTTAATTTTAAAGGGAAAAGGTTACTTGCTTATTAACAATAAGAAAATTAAGATTAAAAAAGGAGATTTAATAACTATACCAAAAAATGCTTGGCATAGAACAATTAATACTGGAAAAGAAAAGCTTGTTTTCCTTACAATTTTTGAAAAGCATAAAGAAAGCCATTTAAAGAAATACTAAGTTTTTTAAAGTATGTTAAGTATTTAAAATTTAGTGTACATTTAATTCTTATGGAAGAAAAAATTGAGCTAAATGCTTTTTTAAACCAGCTTATTTCAACTATAAGTAAGAGATTTGAAGTTCTAGAAGATGAAATTAAGGCCTTAAAAAAAGATTTAGAAGTTGTTAGACAAATGCAAAATAAAGACGAAGAACCTTTAAAAATTTTAGAATCTAAAATAAGAAATTTAGAATTTTCAATAAACTCTCTTAGAAACAAAAGCCAAATAGACAAATCTTTACTTAAAGCTTTAGAAAGTGAAAAAAGTGTCTGAAGATTTTGAAACTTTTATAAAGTCTCAATTGCAAGCATTAAAAGCTCAAATTGAAACAATTAAAAGATATTTAGAGGAATACGAAGAAAAAAATAGAAAGTTAAAGAAAATAATGTCTGAAGAGCTTATTACTGCATTGCTTTATAGATTTGAAAAAAATGAAGAAAGAATACGCAGCATTGATGAGAAGTTAGAACAAATGCATTTCTCGCTTCATGAAAAGATAGCGCAAGAAATCAAAAAAATAAAGGACGAAATAAGCGATGCTCAATTATCAAAGGCCATATCAAAGCTTTTAGAAGAAAAGGAAATAAAAGTTAGTTCTAAACCATTAGATGAGCTTAAAAAAGATTATGAATTTTAAGATAAACCAACTTATTTTCATATTCGCTCAAATTGGTTAAATAGGTAGAAACATATCCTATTAGGGAATTGGGATATATCTCTAAAGAGTTATAAACTAGAAATTCTAAATAATAGTTATGATGCGAGAAAATTGGATGTTGGGATTTCTTGGTTTTATGGGGTTTCAGGGAATAAATGGACTCATTAACTTGAATTGGGAACAAGCTATTTGGCTTGTTTGGTTTGTATGGTTCGTTTATTTCATACCTAAGAAAAAATAATCCTTAAATCTTGATTAAGAACACCATCTTAATTATAATAGATGATGAAAAATATTATAACCATTTTTGAGATATGTTACTGGCATATCTCTAAACTTTGCATAGGTTTTTATTGTGGAATTTGTAAATTTAGGATAGTGATTTAGTGCAGCAAATGTATAAAACCTTAGCAAAATATTATGACTTAATCTACACTTGGAAAGATTATAAAAAAGAAGTAGAATTTATTGAAAAATTATTGAAGTATAATAAACTTAAAGATATTTTAGATGTTGGTTGTGGAACTGGAAGTCACGCTTCACTACTTATAAAAAGAGGTTTTTCTGTTACAGGAATTGATATTAGTGACGATATGCTAAAAATTGCTAGAAAGAAAGTTAAAAATGCAAAGTTCATTAAAGCTGATATGAGAAATTTTGATTTTAAAAAGAAATTTGATGCGATAATTTGTATGTTTACTGCTTTAAACTATAACTTTACAAAAAAAGATTTAGAAAGAACTTTCACTTGTGTCTCAAAACACCTAAAAAATAATGGAATAATAATTTTTGATATTGCTAGAATTCGTAAAGATATGAAAATTAGAAGATTTGATATTGTAACTGCGAAAGATAAAAGAATAGAACTTGCAAGAATTACTCAATGGAACCCTGACTTAGAAAATAGAAAATGGATATTAGATTCTATTTTTTTAGTAAATGATAACGGGAAATTCATTTTTAAAACTGATAAACATGATCTAGCTATTTTATATCCAAAGGATATAATAAAAATTCTTAAAAAGAAAAAATTCAGAAATGTAAAAATTTATTCTAATTTCGAATTTAAGAAATATAAAGAAGGTTCTGAATTAAGGCCTGTTTTTGTAGTTAGAAAAAAGTAATACCACATTATTTCTATTTCAGTTGGCATTGCATTTATAAATAAACTCTAACGCAGTTTCATATAAGATGATGAAAATATCACTTATCAAATTTTTCTAAAGCCATATTGTGTGCTTGAATATAATTTTTAATTAAGAATTTCCAATCTGCTAATGATGCTAAAGCCTTTGCTTGAGCTTTTCTTGGTACTCTTTCGCTTCTACTCATATTTACAATAGTCCAAAGTATCTCGTAAAGCCTTTTAACAACTTCTTCATGTGTTTTATTTTCTCTTTCTAATACAATTATTCCAGGTAATTCTTTTTGATTTGTTTGTGATTGAATAAATATTCCAAAGCCAGAAAGATCAGTTGTTATTGTCATAACACCATTAGCAGCGCATTCCAATGGGGTATAACCCCATGGCTCATAATAAGAAGGAAATATTCCAAGATGAGAACCTTGCGTTGCTTGTTCATAATTTAGGCCAAGAAGTCTATCTGTTGTTGAAAGATAAGATGGATAAAAAATAACTTTAACTTTATCTTCTTTTTTATTTAATAAGTTGTTCTTTTTAAAGCTGTTTACAATTAAATCATCTTCATCTACTATGTATGCAGAAAATGGTGGATCACCTTCTTTTTTAAAAGAGTAATATTTTTTCTTACATTCTTGTAAAAATTCTTTTCTAAATACTGTGCTTGCCTTTGGTTGTTTACCTTTAATAATTGCATCTAAAACCATTTCTTGTATCCACGGCAACTCGTCTATAACCTTATCCTTTATATCATCGTAAATTTTTATGCTTTCAAACAATTCTATATTTTCTTTAACATTATCTTTAGGAACATAAAACAAAACAAAAACATTCTTTTTAATTCCTTCTTTTTTCATTCTTTCATTTAATTTACCTAAAGCTTCTATTAAAACATCATAACCTTTGTTTCTAAATTCATATCTTCCAGATGTGAAAAAAATCATCGCGTCCCACATGTCAGTTTCATAATAAGGGTTAAAGTAAGCATTAAAAAAGTGTTTCATTTTTTCTTTATACTTTCTATGTAGCAATGCAAATTCTTCCATAGTTGGAAATCTTTCAATGTCTAAACCATTTGGTAAAATAATGTCAGGTTTTCTTCCAAGTATGTATGTAGCTTCTTTTGCAGTTATTTCAGAAACAGTTGAAAATATGGTTGCATTTTCTACGCAAGCCTTTTCCATTAAGTGCTTTGCTTGAACTCCATATTTGTAAGGTCTTTTTGGATCAACTGTAATTCCTTTCTTAAGGCCTTCATTAACTTCTTTGTATAAATCTTCGCCCCAACCAGCTATTGTTCTTCCAAGCATTGTTGCATGCGTTGTAAAAACAGTAGGAATTTTTTTATGAAGATACAATAAGGCTGCTCCAGATAACCATTCATGAAAATGTCCTATTATTTTTTTATCTTTAAAGGAAGACAATAATTTTTCTATTACAATTCCAGAGGCTGTTGCCCAAGCAACAGGTTCATCGAAATCAAAACCACTACCCAAAGAATCTATTTTGTAATCCCTCCATAATTCCCATTTAATATGATTTATATTTTTTAAAATTTCATTAAACTCAACTAAAATTACATTAGGTTTGCCCTGAACTAACCACTTTCCAAAATGGCAATTAATCCCTAATTCTTTTAATTCTAAAAATATTTTTTCACAAAATTTTGGTGGATTTTGCTTTAAGTATTCTGTAATTGCTTTTTCAGGATAATAAGGCCCAACTAAAAAATAATTCTCTTTGTATAACTCTACCATTTTTTTAGCTTTAGATTCTAAAACAGCATATATTCCACCAACTTTGTTGCAAACTTCAAAAGAAACTTCAAATAAAACTTCAGCTCTAGGTTCCATTGTTATTCCTCTTATTAAATTTATTAAGGTAAGCGTCACAAAAATGAGACCAAAGTTGAATTGGATTTTTTACAGGTACAGGTTCGTTGCTTGATTTTGTTGGCGATGGGTTTTTTCCTTCAGGTAAGGAAAATAATTCATTACAGTAAAATATTGCTCCTTCATCCATTTGGTGCCATAGGTTGCTTTCAAGAACTTCTTTTGCTTTTCTTTCTTCACCTATTATTTTAAAATATTTAATTAAGTAAGGGTTATCTCTTGGCCATACAACAGCACCATGATATTGATAATCATTAAGAAATATTCTATCATTTACATTTTTTGTAAGGATTCCAAATACCTTTCCTCTTTTTTTAACTAAAAGTTTTTCAACAATTGGCCACATATTTTCAAGATCTTTCTTATTAAAAACATGCTCATACAAAAGAACAGCAGAAACCAATGCCATTGAAGTTTCAGTTGGATCTTTTTTATCATTTAATATTAAAGAGTAAAGATAGTTTTTATTCTTAAAAACTTTTTTATATTTTTCAACAGCCTTTTTATAAGGTTCAATGAAATTTTCTTCAGATTTTGTTAAGTTTGCTATAAATTCTCCAGCCTTTAAAGCTCTTATGTATAAAGCATTTATTTCAGGTAACAAAGCTGGTTTACAAAGTTCTTCTATGCTAACATCTTTTGTCCATTCAAAAGGAATTCTTGTAGAGATTAATCTTCCATTAAATGGTATTCTCGAGTCTGTCCAAGAATGCCAAGGCATCGAATAAAGTAAATTAAAATGAATAACAGGAGGTCCGTCTATTTCAAACTTATTTT
This sequence comes from Candidatus Aenigmatarchaeota archaeon, assembly GCA_039000735.1. GTDB lineage: Archaea > Aenigmatarchaeota > Aenigmatarchaeia > Aenigmatarchaeales > Aenigmatarchaeaceae > JAWBOD01. Next base: position 17,934 of record JAWBOD010000002.1, read on the forward strand.
CCGAAAATTTTTTTAACATTAATTTAAAGCTCTTTAATGCATTTTCTGCAATTTCTTGATTTTCAAATTCTCTTAAATATTTTTCAACAAAAATAAAGAAAAGTAAGCTAGAGTCAGTTGAGTTAAAATTATTTTTAAAATTAGGAAATCTTCCAGAATTTGGATCTTGTTGTGTTAAAATCCATTTTAAAATGTTTTCAACCTTTTTTCTATTTATTTTAGTTAACGTATTAAAGTTATTAATCATAAATTCTAGCAAATCTCTTAACCAAACTTGCTTAAACCAAAAATCTCCTGCTTCAGGGACAATTGTTTTGTTAACAAAAATACCAAACTTATCTAAGGTTATTATTCTTGCTAAAACTTCTTTTTTACAATCAAATTTATCTATTATTTTTTGCAAGTAGCTTTTTTCTTTTTCTTCGTTTTCATCAAAATCTATGTTATTAAAATCTCTATTACAATTAATTACAAGCGAAACTTTTTCACCATTAAAAAAACTTTTTCTTAATTCACCAACAAATATGGGATTTTCATATTCTGAGATAAACTTTATTCCTTCGTTTCTTATTTCTCTAAAGCCACTACCTAACTTGTACCACCAATTAATAACTTGTCTTTTTTCTATTATTTCTGCATCTTCAATAAAAAATGAAATTTTATTTTCATTTAACAATGCAATTAATTTATCATTTATAATTTTTGTTTCAATTTTTTCAGGTTGAGAATGAGAAATAATATTTCTTATATCAACTAGTGGCCTTACAATAAGCTCACCATCATTAGAATTAACGTTAAATAAAACTCTTGCAGAAATTCCATTTTTCATATCTTTAGCTAAGTAATATTCAACATCAACCTTTGTATTTTTTCCAACATATTGATAAATGCTTTTCCATGGGAAAACGATTACTTTTACAGGTTCTAAATCAACTCCTTTTATTCCAAAAAATATACAATCTAAGAATTTCCAATATTCATCTCCAACCATTACATTTAATCCTTGATATCTGTAATCTCTATTTGGTGCTATTAAGTTTTCATGCTTAACAGAAAATATTGATTGCGACCATGTTCCTTGAGGTCTTTTAATAACTGTAAAAAGATTTCTTGCAAAATTCCAATCAGGATTTTCATTAGGAATGTATTCCCATTTTAAGTTACTTATTTCCACTTAAACACCTGTTTTTAAGGTCTTGTAAAACATTCATGTAATTTATAAAAGCATCGTAAGGAGAATCGTAAGCATTAAAATATTTATGAACATCGCCATCAGCAAACCATTTTGTACACATATAATAAAAATGATCCGAAGTTTGAAGTATTCTCCAAATTTTAAGAAGTTCTGGATTTTGCTTTACTATATTTTCAAGCTTAGCCATTTGTTCAAAAGCAAATCTTTGCATTTCGTTTTCAAGCCAAGCAGAAGCATCTCTATCAATATCAGCCCAAGATAAAATGTTTGGAACATCTATTACACCAACTGGCTTATAATGTTTAACAACTTCTGATGGTGTTTTAAAATCAAGATGCTTATATTTTAAAATTTCATTTGGCAAATGCTTTAAGAATTCAAATATTCCGGTATCTTGCCACTGATGTTCCCCAAATGTTTCGTAATCAATAAATATATTTATACAATCTCCTTCACACTTTGAAAGCCAAGCAGCATACTTATCAGCAGTTAAAGGATACTCTTCCCACCATTTTGCAGAAAATCTAAATCCTATATCGTCACTAAGTTTATAATTTCTTAACAAAGCTACAAGATTTTCACAGTTTATTGGTCTATATAAATAATTTGGAGACCTCCAAGACAATATTTTTTCATGACCTTCAGTTATAATCCCCTTATAACCTAAATTTTCAATTATTTTTGCTATTGAGTTAGAATACATTGCTTCTGTATTTCTAAATATTTCTGGCTTTTGCCCAAACAAATCATTTATTAAATTTTTATGAAGTTGAATTTGTTCTTCAAATTCTTTTTGTGAAAATAAAGCAGCTAAGGAATGGTAATAAGTTTCACTTAAAAATTCAACATTTCCTGTACTTGCAAGTTGCTTAAATGATTCTATCACATGAGGTGCATATTTTTCACATTGCTCAATAAAAATTCCAGTTAAACTAAAAGCAACTTTAAACTTATTTTTATACTCATCAATAAGATTCAACAATATGTTATTTGTTGGTATATAGCATTTGTTTGAAACTTTTTCAAATATTTTTCTATTTTTATCTTCATCAAAGTAAGAAGTATTATTAAATATATTAAATCTATTAAGTCTTATAGGTTGGTGTACTTGAAAATAAAAACAAACTGATGTCATATTAAGCTCCTGTAAACTTCTATTGTTTGGTTGGCAGTTCTTTCCCAACTTAAATTTTTAACTTCATTGTAAGAATTTCTTCTCATACACTCTTCTAGAACAGGATAATTTAAAATTCCAATTATTTTATTTGCCATTTCATGAGTATCCCAAAAATCAAC